>JALYNS010000241.1 GCA_030773035.1 Chloroflexota bacterium | reverse complement strand
CGGGCGACCGCGGCGGACGCCTCGGGCTGCGCGGTCAGCCATGCGTCGAGGCTCGGGACGCCGATCAGCGGCACGCCGAGGGCGAGAGCCATCCCCTTGACCAGGCTCATCGAGACGCGCAGGCCGGTGAATGAGCCCGGACCGATGCCGACCCCCAGCGCCGTCGCCTCGCTCAGGTCACGGCCGGAGCGAGCAAGCAGGACCAGCAGGTGCGGCAGCAGCTCGCTCGCCTGGCGGCCCTCCCCTTCCCACCCGTCAGTCGCGAAGGCGGCCCCGTCGGGCGAGGCGAGGGCGAGCGACGGATCGCTCGACGCACTCTCCAGGGCAATGATCATCGGCTGGCCAGCGCGCTCGCGGCCAGGCGCAGATGGACGGCACCGAACGCCCGCCAGCCGATGGCGCGCCGGTCACTGCCGTCTGCCGCGGGCTGGATGGTGAGCTCGAGGCGGTTGGCCGGCAGGCGGTCGCCCAGGCGATCGGCCCACTCGACGACCGTGACGCCGGCCGCCTGTCGATCGTCGAAGAGGCCGGCCGCGACTCCCTCCTCCGGATCATCGAGCCGATACGCATCGATGTGGAAGAGGCGCAGCCGACCGGCGTGCTCGTTCATCAGCACGAAGGTCGGGCTGTTGACCACGCTCGTGACACCAAGCCCCTCGGCGACCCCTTTCGCCAGCTGGGTCTTTCCGGCGCCGAGCGGCCCGACCAGCGCCAGCAGCGTGCCGGGGTGCGCCGCAGCGCCGAGTGCACGCCCGATCCCCCGCGTCTCGTCCGGCGTCCGTGAGTCGAGCGAGCCGGCTGCCGCGATGGCCGTCGCGCCGGGCTGTTCCATGGGCCGAAGGATACGGGAGCCGCCGCTCAGCGACCGTCTGGCTGCACCGTGGCCTCGAGGTTGGCCAGTGGGACCGGTGCCAGCCGCCCGTCCTCGAAACGGACGAGCGCCATCCTGGTCGGGATCCCCGACTGCGCAGCATGGAGGTCGTCCATGAGCGCCACCAGCACCCCGCCTCGACCCTGGAACGGGCGCCGATGTGCGATCACGCGCTCGCCGACACGGGCCAACGGGCGGCGTGTCGGGAGTGGTGACGCGTCGTACACGTACAGGAGGCTATCGGCTCCGAAGAGGCTCGCCACGCGACCCGAGTGCAGGCGGAACCACGAGAAGAGCTGCGGATCAATGCCGACCTTGCCGAACCCCTCGACCAGCAGGTTTCCGAACGAGCCGGTCATCCCGCCCGCCTCGCGCCGTCGCTGCTGGATCGTCGCAAAGTCGCGCAGCTCCTTGTCCAGCACGCCACCGAGGACGATGCCCGCCACGCCCATCGCGCGGGCGCGGGTCAGCGTCTCGGCCGAGGCGCGCGACCCGCCAACCAGGATCTTGCCGGTCGCCCCGCTGTCGATCGCCGCTGCACGCAGCTCGTCCTCGGGGCTGCGCACGCCAACCACCAGCTCGCCGTGAACGGCGTCGCCGCTGCCGCCCACCCCGCGCAGCCGGGCCGCCGGAACCTCGATCAGCAGCGACCCCTCCTCGATCGCGCGAACGCGGCCACGGACGTGCCCGATCACCGGCTCCTCGCGGCCGAGGGGCGCCAGCAGGAGGGTGCCATCGCGTCGCGAGCTGGCCACCACCAGGCCGGCCAGCGGTGCCAGCACCGCGCCGCCTCCCTCCACCAGCGCGAGCGGCTGGTCGGCATCGACGCGCTCGCCGGGGCGCACCGTCAGCACCGCTTCGATCTCATCGGGCTGCCGGCGGAGCGGCCCCGTGATCGGCACCCGGACGGGGGGCAGCGCACCACGCCGCATCCCGATCACCTCGTCGGGCCTGATCTCGGCGCCCACTCGGACGCTGACCGAGGTGCCGCGCGGCAGGCGGATGCGATGCAGCGACGCCTCGATCATGGAGCCACCGGAGAAGAGGGGCGGGGCTCACGCAGGAATGCGTCGCGCCAGGAGGTCAGCACGGCGCGGCGATCATCGTTGCGTCGTGGCAGGAGGAGCGGCACGTCGCGCGCGTCCAGCACCAGGCCGACGGCTCCACCGGTGACCGTTGCACGCAGCCGTCGGGCACGCCGCGGCGCGCCCAGGCTCACGGCCGGATCGAGGTCGATCTCGAGCTCGGCCACCGAGCCCCGAGGAAGCGGCACCACCTCGATCTGGCCAGGGCGAATCTCGATGGGGCCGAGTGAGTTCCAGCCGACCCGATGGACGGTGACGCGCATCGCCGCGTGGCCTGAGCGACCGCCCTGGCACACCACCGCGGCTCCCAACGGAATGAGCAGGTCATCCCGCAGGGTTCCCAGGCCCTCGACGATCTCGTCGTCCCGGAGAGCACCGAGCGGCCCGAGGGCCCCGGCCGGATCGATCGCGACCTGGACGATCCCGACCGGGCGGATGCCATCGAGCAGCAGCTGCATCGATTGTGCCGGCAGGGGGGCGGCGGCGATGGTTCGCCCTGACCCGATCAGCAGGTCGATGCTGCCGAGAGCGGGACCGTTGGCAGCCAGATCGGCGAGCAGGGCACGTGCGGCCCCGTGCACCACCGCCAGCTCGTCGTCGGTCTGGGGCAGCGAGCCGGGGCGGGCGCGCAGGTTCTGCAGGGCATCGGCCACCGCCAGCTCGTCGATTGCCGCCGCGAGGCTGTGAGCAATGCGCGCCGGTCCGCCGGGGGCCGTGAGCGACGGCGAGGCGAGGCCGCCCGACGCGACGATTCGGCTGTCGGCGATCCCATTCTCGTCGGCGCTGGCCCAGGTGGCATAGCGCGCGCCAAGGTCGACCCCGACCACCCGCAGCCGCGCGGCGCGGGCCAGCTCGGCGACCGCGCGGCCGAAGCCGACCGGGGCCAGCTGGCGGGCGGCGCCACGCTCCACCAGCCGCTCGATGAGGGCGTCCAGGAACTGGCGCAGAGGCTGAAGGTTCTCCTCGTCCGCCGATGGGCGCGGATTCGCGACCGGGCGCAGGACCCCCGGCTCGAAGAACGCTGCGACCCGCTCGGTGAGGCTGGCCGAGCCGGCCCATACCACCGGCGATCGACCTCCCCCGCGGGCCGCCGCTACCAGCCCGGCCATCTCCAGCGCACCGTCGCCACCTTCGGCATCGAAGCCGCCGGCGAGGAGCCAGGCGTCCACCTCGGCGGACTGCAGCGCGCTCAGCCGCTCGGCCACCGGGCGCCCATCGTCGGCGGTGACCGCCTCGACCACCACCCAGCCTGCCGCCTCGGCCGCGCGCCGCGCCGCGCGGCCTGAGAGCTCCGAGGAGACGGCGGCCATGGCGATCCGTCCAGGCCGGGCGGGGGTGTGCACCGCGATGCGCGGGGCGTCTGCCAGCAGCGCCGCGATCCGACCCGCGACGCGGGGATCAACCCGACCGGAGAGGCGCGCAGCGAGCGTCGATATCAGCTCTGCCTCATCCCACGCGGTCGGCTGCGCGGCATGCGCCGCGATCCTCCATCGGCCCACCGTGCGCCCCACCACGGCCGCCTTGGTCCATGCCGACCCGATGTCGATCAGGAGTGACAGGTCGGCCGTTGCCCGGCCGATCCCCGCTTGGGGTGCCTCGATCGTCATCGGAGCACGGTAAGCCAGTCGCCGAGGAGGAATCCGACGCGATCGACCAGCAGCGACAGGCGGCTGGTGACGAGGAACCCGAGCCATCCGCCGATGCCACCGATCAGCAGCCAGCGCCCGGTCGTCGCCGCGCGGATCGTCAGCG
>JALYNS010000240.1 GCA_030773035.1 Chloroflexota bacterium | reverse complement strand
GGCGGGCAGATCCCAGGGTGATACGGGCGAGGGTCAGCTGCGGCGCAAACCGCGCATGCCACCCGCCTTGTTCATGACAACCAGGAGGACGGCGGCGCCGACGGTGGCGATCAGGATGCTTTCGATGCTGATCCGATCCATCGACCCAATGTGAAACACGTTGGCGGCTACCCACCCGCCAAGGAGCCCGCCCACGATGCCGTAGACGATCATCATGAGCAGGCCTTCATTGCTGCCGACAAGCTTGCTGGCGATGAAGCCGGCGATCGCGCCGACCACGATCCACGCTAACCATCCCATGTGAATCCGTTCCTTTCGGTTGGTCCGCCCGGCTGGCGGGACGAGGCTGCGGTCTACTCCGGCTGACGCCGGAAGAGGCCGATGGTCCACAGCACGATCAGCTCGAGGATGGTCCAGCCAACGAGGGCCACAATCGCGGCCAGGTCGAGGATCGACCCGCCCGCCTCAAGGGCGTTGGTCTTCAGGATGCCATCGAACGGACCGACGAAGAGCTGGCTGAAGTCGAGGATGAACGAGACCAGCGCGTTGCCCTCTCGGGCATCCATCACCAGGAGGACGATTCGCAGGCCGATGACGATCTGGATCAACCCGAAGAGCAGGATCACCACTCGCCGGCCCATTTCGGGGCCGCTGGTGTTCCTCGTGGTGCTTAGCGTGGTTCGTTGCGTGACGATGGGTGGCGCCGCGGGAGGCGCGCTTTCGGTGGACTGGGCACCCGGGGGTGGCGTCCACGCGGGTTGGCTTTCTGTCGTCTGGGTGGTGACGACCGTGGGGTCATCCGGCTCGGTACTGGTCATGCACCCTCCTATTCGCATTCGCGACAGGCGGAGCAAGATCACCGAGACCGCCGCCGACAGGCACTCCGCCGTCGCCTGCTGGCAGTAAATCAGGCGCCTAGGGGTCCGTCAAGGTACCTACGTCGCAGGGAAGTACCCCGCGCGGGCGGCTCAGGGCGGGGGCTCGCGGTTGATGACAATCGTGCCGGAGATCGACCAACTCTGGCTCGTGCCCTGGAAGTCGCAGTCGAACTCGAATGTCTGTGAGGTCGGCGACGACGCGACCTCGGTCCCGTCGCAACTCGGAAAGCCGACCGTCGTCTCGCTCGTCGAATGGCCGGAGCCCAGGGCACACCAGAACTCTTCGGTCTCGACGTGGACGGGCAGGGAAATCCCGAGGGTCAGGCGGTTGTCGCCGTTCTCGTCGACCCATGTGCTGCCAGTGACGCTGTCGATCTCGAGTGGTCCGCCCGGCATTCCGCTCGACGTGAAGGTCGGCTGGCATCCGTCGACGGCGGGCGGGTACAGGACCTTGTCCGACGTTCCGATGCCGTACGTCGACCCGTCGTTGAGGAACATTGCGGCGTACGGGTCTCCAACGTTCTCGTTGATCTTGAGGCGGACCTGCACGTTCGCGTCGATGGTCTGGTGGCCGCCCGGCTGGGAGATGATCGGCGCGGTGTCGAGGAAGCTGTAGGCGAGCGTACCCAAGGGCACGCCGCAGCCTCCAGGTTCGGCGGTCACCGCCCAATTGCGCGTGGTGACCTGCCTGACCTGATCGTGGTTCGAGAAGACGAGATAGCCCTCCCGGAAATCGTCGTCCGGGTTGTCGAGGCACCAGACGTTCTCACCCTGGATGAGCTTCCGGCGCTCCCATTGCTCATCGATGCGCACCACGGCATCGACGTCGATCTCCGGACCGAAGGCGGAAAAGTCCCAAATGAGCTTTTCCGACCCTGGCGGCGGCTCGATGGGGAGGTACTTCGTCCAGAGGAAGTCCATGGTCGTGGTGTAGCGGTAGGTCACCGACCTGCCCCCGATGTCGTCGATCAGGTCATCGAGCGGATCAGCATCCCAGCGCCAGCCCGTCGGCCAATAGTCGACGGGGAAGGTCGGGTCGAGGTTGGGATCGCGAAACCTCGGCTTGATGGGGTCACCGGGCAGGAGCTCCTTGTGCAGGACCCGCACGCCGAAGTCTCGGAAGTGCTCCGTGAATCCCAGGCGGACGTCGAGCATGGCCTGGATGCCGCCCCAGCCGATGACGCCCTCCATCGAGCGCCAGGCCTCGCCGACGCTGTTGGGCCCGGCCTCCTGCTGCATGAATAGCGGCCAGGCGAACGACGAGTACTCGTTCGCGTCAACCGTGTCCGCCAGACCGACGCCCGACCGGCGGAACGAGTCGTATCGCGGGTAGCCCTTGATCGACCTCGCACCGGGCACGAGATAGTGCGCTGCCCAGGTCGCCGAGGCCTCGACAAACCAGTGGTAGTCCTTCTTCGTGCACCCGCTCGGCGTGCGGACCGGACAATCCCACGTGCCGTTGAGGTTGATCGAGTTCTGGAGAACGTGGAAGAACTCGTGAGCGAGCGTCGCTTCGAGGCCGGCGCCGCGCTGTGGCGCCATGACCACGTACGAACTCGAGGCTTCCGCGCCGGCGTTGCCCTCGTACGGCGGCACCTCCAGGGTCGCCGCCCAAGCGGAGCCGTAGCTCAGGTCGCGCGGCCCGCCCGACGGAGTGAAAGCCGAGATGAGGTAGATGTCGATCAATCCGTCGCCGGTCTCCGCCGTGTCGGGGAACCTGTCGTTGGGCACGTTGCGATCTCCGAGCGGTGCGCGCATGAGCGCGACCTCTCGTCCGTACAGCGACGCCATGTAGCCCCGGGCCTCTTCGAAGAGATCCGCCGCAGCGAGCGGGTCCCCGGCGCACTGGGCCCAGATCATGACCGGGATGTTCGGGCTCACTCGCTCGTGCATCCACAGCCCGTCGCAGGCCGGTGCGCCGGGCGGCAGGTGCAATGCCGGCGCCGGATCGCGGAAGGCCGCAAGCCGTGCGCCACCGGCAGCTGCCGCGGGCTCGGCGTTCCAGTAGCTCGTCGGATCCGATGGTCGGACGAGGTACGGCTCGAGCGCCGAGCGGACGTCCGGAGGGAACTCCGCGAGGCCTTCTCGCGCGAGCCGCAGGGCGATCGCGTCCTCCTCCGTCTCACCCCGATACTCCGTCGGGAGTCGCGGATCCGCGAACGTCGCATAGACCCGGTACAGGATCGCCGTTGGCTCGTCGATCTCCCCCGCCGCGGCTGCGGCCAGGATCTTCTCCGCGGAGGTGGCGGCTTCGACGGGCTCGAGGCTGGGGGGCGACGCCGCCGGGGCTTCCGTCTCTTGCCCTGTCGGGCCGGCGGTGGTGCTCGATGGTGCGGGCGTCGAGCTGGGCTGGCAGGCAGCGACCAGCAACGCCGCCGTGAGCGCCGCCGCTCGACGGGCACAGCTGCGGTGGTGGAGCCGTGTCGGCACGCTGGGGTCGTAGCGCATGGCGGATTATCTTAACGGCGACATCATGTGACATCGTCCAGCTGCGCCACTCCGTCCCTGACCTGCGATCATCCGCGCGATGCGGCCGGACGAGCTGGACCCGAGCCTGACGATCGAGACGCTCGCCGTCCACGCCGGCCAGGAGCCGGACGAGCTGACGGGAGCCGTCGCGCCGCCGATCTACCAGACGTCGACATATCGCCAGCCCGCGGTCGGGCAACCCATTGACGACTACGACTATCGCCAGCCCAAATCAGGGTGGCCCCGAGTGGGCCAGCACCGGCCTGATTGAGCGTGAGAGAGTGGCTCCGGCGGTAGGACTCGAACCTACGACCAAGCGGTTAACAGCCGCCCGCTCTACCACTGAGCTACGCCGGAACGCGCGGCCGCGATGATACGCGTCGCCCCTGCGGCCGGTCAAAAGCCGCGCCGATCAGGCCAGGCGGGCCACCGCTGAGAGGGCGAGCACGACGCCGGCCATCGTCACGGCGGTGCCCGATGCGAGGGGCAGCCAACCTGCCAGACGGCCCGCGAGCGGGTGGCGAGCCAGTCCCCCACCTCGGAGGACGGCTGCTCGCAGCCAGATGGCGGCCACCGCCAGGCCTCCCAGCACGGCCGCCATGCCGATCCCGAAGGCCACGATCAGTGCCAGCCCGAGCACCAGCCGCCCGGTGCTGACCGCCACCAGCAGCACGATCAGTGCCGATGCGCTCGGAACCATGCCACCGGCCAGTCCGAGCGCGATGACATTCCGGGCACGCAGCGGGGCCGCGTCACGGCCAGTTTGGTGCGGATGACCCGGCCCGTGGTCGTGTCCATGGTCGTGAACGTGCCCATCGTCCGACGCGTGTCCCTGGAGGTGCGAATGGCCGTGGCGGTGGGCAGGTCGCCTGATCGTTTGCAGGACCAGTCCGACTCCCAGGCCCACCACCAGCAGCCCAGAGCCAGCCGAGAGCCAGCCGATGACGCGCTCGGGAACGAGGAATTGACCGGCGAGCAGCATGACCAACCCGAGCACGAAGACGCCGGCCGTGTGCGTGGCCGCCACGGTCAGACCGAGGCCGGCCGCCTGGCGCAGAGATCCGCGGGACCCGATCAGGTAGGCGGCCACCAGGGTCTTGCCGTGCCCCGGCGAGATGGCGTGAATGGCTCCCAGCCCGATCGCCAGCAACACTCCAAGGATCACGGCAGGCAGGCTGGTCGGGCCATTCGCCAGCGCGGCCAGCGGGTCCGACGTGCTCGATCGCGGAGTGCCCGGGCCGGGCTGCTGGTCGATCGGGGCGGCTGCCTGGCCGGCGCCGACACGCCATGTCGCCTCCCCCGAGCGGACATCGAGCGGCGCATCCAGCGAGGCGGTCGGATACGCGGTCAGCAGGGCCGTGGGGCTGCGGGTGACGACATTCGAGTCGCTCAGGCTGACGCCGACACCGGCGCTGATGACGACCTCGTGCCAGCCGAGGTGGCCATCGTCCACCCGGTCGACGAGCGACAGGCGGTGCTCACCGGCACCCGCAGGCACGTCAGCACGCAGCGGGCAGACGAGGCGCAGCGTCTCGAGGCCACCGGCGCCGGGCGGGAAGCTGAGGAGAGGCTCACCGGCGTCCCGCAGCTCGACCACCGCGCCATCGATCTGGAGTGACAGGCCGGCCCTGGCCGACGCACAGGTGGCGGGCGCATAGGCCGCCCGCTCTCCAGCCTCGATGCTGCCGCTGCCATCGTTATCCATCGCCTGCAGCGCCGCAAATGCCGGAATCTCGGCCAGGTCCGTCACGTACCCGATCTCGAGGCCATCGTTGTCGATGACCACCGAGATGGCGCGGTTGACCGTGAAGTTGCCGAGCGGATGCGCGGCTACGGGCGATGCGACGGCGAGGCCGACCAGCAGGAAGCTCCCGATCGACAGCGCGCGACGGAGGCGGCGGCTCACGGGTCCAGCTCTCCAC
>JALYNS010000239.1 GCA_030773035.1 Chloroflexota bacterium | reverse complement strand
GTACCGCCGCCTGCCGATGCCGGCGCCTGACCTTGGCCCCATCCTGCCGACCGCCGATTCCGGGATGAGCGCCTGGTTGCGCGACCCCGCTGCGGCCGCCGACCGCGGGTCGCCCGGGAGTGGGTTGGCTACCTGCCGCTAGGACGCCGGAAGATCACCCTCATGCAAGCTTGATCGCCATCGGGCGGCCATGGAGGAGATCCACCGCGCGGCGCTGGCCGTCGACGAGTGCTTGAGCACCAGGTAGGCGCCAGCCGCGAAGAGGATGCCGCCCACGACGTCCAGCACGTAGTGATGCCCGAGGTAGACGACGGCGAACCAGATCGCAGCGCTCCACCCGAGGAGGACCAGCGAAGCGCGGGGCCAGCGCTCGCGCGCGAATAGGTAGGCCAGCAGCGGATAGGCAGAATGCAGCGACGGGAACGCAGCAACCGGATTGCCCGACACGCTTCCATATAGCCAGGTCGTGACCGGAGCGAAGTGAAGCTGCATGAACGTCGAACGAGCGATGTCCTCGACCGCCAGCTGCTCTCCAAACGCGCCGGCGAAGCGCGGCGGGGCGACCGGGAGAAGCAGATAGCACAGGAAGGCCGCGAACGACATCACCATCAATGCCAGCAGGAACCGATAGAAGAGAGCCGGTTGCACGATCCAGAAGGCGAACGCGACGACCAGCGGCAAGGCGAAGTGCGCGACGTACAGGAAGGTCGCCGCCAGATCCAGTGCATTGACGGCACCTGCGGTATGGAGTGCGGCCTGAAGTTCTTCGGAGGGGATGCGGCCGAAGAAGAAGAGGCGCTCGATGGCGATCACATCATCCGAGTGCACCGCCATGCCCAGGTCATCGGCCATGCCGCGCATTGACTCCCACGCCAGGAAGATCGCGGCAAATGGCAGCCAATCCCTCAGGAAGAGCCGCGTGCGGCCAAGGACCACGGCGATCACGAGCGCAAACACGATGAACAGGTCGGGGCTCATGTACGCACCGCGGGCGACCATGAGGACCACCACCAGCGCGACATAGCCGATCAGCAGGGACACCATCGCGCGGCTGAGACGGCGCTGGTCATCAACGCGGTCCGCCGCAAGGTGGTCAGCCGCCTGGGCAGCAACGGCTGGGCGCGCGCCGGCGACGGTTGTCACGATGTCGCTCCGGCGTCGCCCGACACAGCGGCGGGTGCCAGGTCATCTGTGGATGGGTTGTCTGGGATCACTCGATCGACCGCTCCTTCGCTTCCCCGCTGGTGCTGGGGGCAGCCGATAGTACCGGTGGGGTACCACTCGGCCAAGCCCCTGCGGCCCCATTCGCGCAGAAGCCGTTGACCGCATGCATCGGGGGCCTCAACGGCGACCTCCGGTCGTACTGTTGACTCGGTGCCCCGGCCTGCTAGCGTCCGGCACCGTGAGGAACCACGCGATCGCAGGCGGCGCCCGCGCCATCCCAGCCGCGGGCAATCCGCCCGGTCTGATCGACCTGGTGCGCCTGCGCGCCGATGCCCCGTCGCTCGCCCTCTTCCTTCTCCTCTCTGCCTTTGTGCTGATCCCCGGGTTGGTGCTCGGGCCGCACACCGACGCGGGCATCTTCGCCACGATCGGCGAGCAGCTCACCCGCGGCGACCTCCCCTACCGCGATGCGTGGGACCACAAGCCGCCCGGCATCTACGCCGTCGCGGCTATCGCCGCGCTCCTGCCGGGACCGACCTGGCCGGCCTTCTGGGCCATCTCGGTCATGTTCCTGGCCGCAACCGGTCAGGTGCTGCAGTGGATTGTTGGGCGACCGCTGGCCGCGGTGGCCGTGCTGGCCATGGGCCTGTATCCGGCCGCCACCGGCGGCGGGCAGACGGAGGCGTTCGCGGCACTGCCCGCTGCGATTGCGTTCCTGATGGCGTCACGCCAGCGCTGGTTCGTCTCGGGACTTGCGGCCGGCTGCGCACTGATCTTCTCGTTCCAGCTGGCACCCCTGCTCGTTGCGCTGGTCGTGCTGGCAGGGGCAAGGCCGCGCCCAATCCTGCTCGGCGTGGGCGGGGTGCTGGTGTCGTGCGGCGCGGTGGTCGTGCTGCTCGCGGCAGTCGGCATCCTGCCGGCGGCATTCGATGCCCTCGTCACGTACGACCGTATCTACCTGGGCAGCAGCCGATCCGGCGACCTGCGTTCAATCCACAACCTCGGCGTCGTTCTCCTGCCACTCGCCGCTGCGCTGCCGTTCGGCGCCCGTCGCGTGCCTGACCGTTCGGATCTCGCCGCGTTCGCATGGTGCTGCGCGGCGGCGATCTTCCTCGCCCTGCAAGGCCGCCTCTTCGCCCACTACGTCATCCCGCTCGGCATCCCGCTGGCAGTCCTTGCCCGCCAGCCGCTTCAGCGCAAGGTCGCCCGGCTTGCGGTGGTGGCTGCCACCGCGGTCATGGTGGCCGTCTCGTTCTTCGTGGTCGTGGCGGAGGCGCCGGCACACCGTGGCCCACCGTCCGCGACCATCGGCAGATGGGTTCGTGATCACACCCAGCCGAGCGACACGGTGCTGGTCTGGGGCCTTGACTCCGCGGTCTATGTCCTGGCGGACCGCGCTCCCGCCGGGCGCTATCCGTACCACCTGCCACTCCTGACGCCCGCGTACACGACGCCGGCGCTGATCGCGGCATGGGTCGCCGACCTGGCCGCCAACCCACCGGCCGTCATCGTGGACAGCGAGGCTGCCAACGGCTACTGGGCCGACGAGAGCGACTTTCTGCGCGCCCCGCCCCCGGGGACCGAGGGAGGGCGCACCGTCGATCTGCTCGACCCGTTCCGCGACTGGGCCTCTGCGCGCTATGCGTTCGTGACGGAGATCGACGGGCGCAAGATCTACCTGCGCCAGTGAGGCGCACATGCTGAGCGAGAAGGTGCTGACCCCGGATCACGCGCCGCACGGCCGATCATTGAACCGCTTCACGACGGTCGTGCTGATCGCCTACCTGCTCTTCATCGTGGCGCTGATGGTGCTGCGCCGAGCCACCCTGTCGGCGGAGGTCTTCGTCGTCTTCGCCAGCGTCGTCGCCGTCATGCTCGGACGCGGGCGAGCCTTTGTCCGGGACTGGGCCCCGTTCCTCCTCATCTTCCTGGCGTGGCAGGCGATGCGCTCGCTTGCTGACGACATCGGTGCGCGCGTGCAGTCCGACAGCGTCATCGCCGTGGAGCGCTTCATCACCTTCGGGAGCGTGCCATCGGTCGAGGCGCAGAAGGCGTGGTTCGTGCCGGGCCAGATCAGCGTCCTGGACGTGACGATGACCCTCGTCTACCTCGCCCATTTCCTGCTGCCGCTCATCGCCGCACTCCTGCTCTGGGTCTTCAGGCGCCACCTCTACTACCCCTACGTGATGGCCCTGATGCTGCTCTCCTTCGCCCAGTTCGCGACGGCCGTTCTCCTGCCGGTGGCTCCCCCACGCTTCGCCGGGCTGTACGGCGAAGGGCTGCCTGTCCACGACATCTCGCTGGAGGTGACACGGGCGCTGCACCTGGGAACGCTCAGCTGGGCGTACCAGAACCTCAACGGCAATCCGGTGGCGGCATTCCCGTCGCTGCACGCGGCATACCCGATCCTGGCCTACGTGTTCCTGCGCCAGGCCTGGCCGCGGGGCGCGTGGCTGATGCTCGGCTGGGGGGCACTCGTGATGTTCGCCATCGTCTACCTGGCGCATCACTACGTCGTGGATGCGATTGGCGGGGTCGTCTACGCCCTCGCCGCCTTCTACGTGGTCGATCGGCTGCGCCATTCCGATTGGGTGCGTGCCACACTCGCCCGATGGCGCGGACGCTTCATCCCCAGCCGAACCTGAAATGAGCCCGCTGGGGCTCTCCCCGCGTCGCCTGGCCCGCGTCGTGGCGCTGGCGGTGATCATCGGGATCGGCATCTTCAACCTTCGCCAGGCGGTCTTCCACTGGACCCTGTCCGATGCCGAGGCCTACTGGAACGCCGCGCTGCGCCTCCGTGAGGGAGCGCCGCTCTATCCGGCGCTGTCGAGCGTCGATGCCTCGGAGGTGTATCGATACGCCCCGTGGTTCGCCTGGCTGGCCGTGCCCTTCACCTTCCTCCCGGTGCAGGTCGCGGGACCCCTGTGGTCGCTGATCCTGCTGCTCGCCAGCGGGGCGGCCCTGCTGCCCGTCATCCGTGCTCGCGCCTGGGTGCTGGTCGCCTTGTTCCTGCCGATCCTGGTCGGCATCTCGGCAGTGGGCAACGTGCACGCCCTGATGATCGCGTGGCTGGTGCACGGCGTTGAGCGGCGCAGCGGGCCGCTGTGGATCGCCCTCGCGGCATCGCTCAAGATCTTCCCGATCCTGCTCGCTGCGGTGTACGCGGGTCGTCGGGAGTGGTGGCGGCTGGGCGTGACCCTGGCCCTGACCGGGCTGCTGTGGGCGCCCGCGCTCGCCTACAGCCTGGAGAACTACCCGGTCGAGGCCGGGCAGGCGGCATCGCTCTACGCGGTGCCCGTGCTGTGGGCAGCTGTCGTGGGCGTGGCCGTGCTCGTCACGGTGTGGCTGGCGCGCGGCCGCTACGGCTGGGTGGCGGCGGCGACGTCCGTGGTGCTGGCGGTGCCACGCCTCTTCGTCTACGACGTGACCTACCTGCTGGTCGGGGCGGCACCGGCCGAGCGGGTCGTCATCGCTCCGCCGCCTTTGGCGGAGTAGCTCGCCGGGCCAGCTCGACGGCAACCACCAGGAAGGCGAGGTACGAGAGCACGACGCGCGGGGGCCCCAGGTACATCAAGAGCGCTGCCGCCACCCAGGCGTAGCGCGATCCCTGGACTGCCAGCCAGACGGTCGCCGCCAGGGCCGCGACCGCAACACCAGCCCACAGGACCGGCGAGACGCTGTAAAGGGAGAGGAGCCCCGTTCCCGGGTCGGTTGGGTAATGCGACAGGTCGAAGCTGAGGATCGGCGCGAAGAGGAGGGCGGTGGTCGCGATCGCCACCACCGCCTTCGCCCATTCGCGACGGCCGGCCCATACCAGCGCGAACGCCAGCGGCACCAGCTTGATGGAGGCCGCGATCCCGACCCAGATCGGGAAAGAGCGTCTCCCGACGGTCCAGACCAGCAGGGCAACGACGAGGGGATGGGCATTCCCGAACATGGCGGTCTCGGCCAGGGTCTGGCCGGCGAGCGCCGCCAGCGCCACGCTCGCCCAGGTCGGGCGCTGGAGGAGCGGCCAGACCGCCGCGACCGAGCAGCCGAGCATGGCCAGCGACCAGGCGTGCAGTGCCACGTCCCGGGGAAGAGCGGTGATCGGAATCCATGCCACCGCGAACCACGGGGCGTATCGGTACACCTCGTGCTCCTCCGGGTTGATGGCCGGGTACAGGTCGCCGCCGTGGGTCAGCCGCACCGCCGCGTCGTAGTAGGCGCCGCCATCGGCAGGGTTCCACGCGACGAACCAGGAGGCGAGGGTGTACCCCAGGTAGCCGAGCAGGATGGCCATCGCCAGGGTCCGCGGCAGGCGTCGGATGAGGCGGGCGACCATGGGCCGATTGTCGCAGCCGGAGACGACGCGGGATCAACTCCGGCGACGCTGGGCCAGCCCGATGAGCAGGAACCCCCCCTCGTAGACGAGGAGCCGCGGCAGGGCGGCGAGCAGCGCGACCGACGCAGCCACCCATCCGAAACGGGTGCGGGCCAACGCCCACGTGGCCCCCATGGCGGCAAGCGCCACGGGAAGCCACAACAGGAGCGAGACCCCGGCCAGACTCATCTGGTTCGGACCAGGTTCGGTCGAGTAACCCGAGATGTCGAAGAGGAAGGCCGGCGCAACCAGCAGCACCGTCAGACCCAGCGCCAGCGCCGCGCGGCGCCATTCGCCGCGGCCGGCGTAGACGAGCGCGAGCAGCAGCGGCACGGCCTTGAGCGAGGCGCCCAGGGCAATCCAGAATGGGCCGCTTCGTCGCTCGACCCCGTGCATGAGCACCAGCACCAGCAGCGGCTGAACGTTGCCGAAGGCGGCGCCGATCAGCTGCAGTGGCGCGAGGATCGCGAAGGCAGCCCAGCCGGTTGGGCCGCGGCGCAGCAGCGGCAGGGTGCTGAGGAGCGCGGCGGCGATCATCAGCACGACCCATGAGATGGTGACCGCCTCGCGGGGCAGGTAGGTCAGCGGGATCCAGGCAGCAGCAAACCACGGGGCGTAGCGGTACAGGTCCGACGCGTTGGCCGCACCGCCCGCGTAGAGCGTCTCCCCATCCCGCAGCCGCTCCGCCGCATTCCAGTAGGCGGCCACGTCGACACCCGGCTCACGGGAGAGTGCGTAGCTCAGCAGCGCAAACGCAGCCAGCGCCACCAAGACGGCGACGGCCGCGGCGACGGCCCATCCGGTGGGGGAGCGTGGCGGCCAGGACGATCTCCGCATGCCGGGCCCAACGATACTGTGCCATCGTGCCGGCCATGGGCGTGAACTGGGCTCGCTTCCTGGAGCGCTTCGTCATCGGCCTGCTGTTCGCCGCGATGCTGGTCCGGATCGCGCTGATCTGGAGCGAGTGGACCTTTGGCGACGTGGACGCCTATCTCGCCGCCGCGCACCGCCTGCGCGACGGGGAACCGCTCTACCTCGGCAGCCTGAGCCCCGACAGCTATCGCGTCTTCCGCTACGCGCCCTGGTTCGCGTGGCTGTGGGTGCCCCTCAGCTACCTCCCCCGCGACCCGGTCGCCTGGGGCTGGGGCGCTCTGCTGGCGGTCGCCTCGGGAACGATCCTGGTTGGCCTGGCGCGACTCCGGCGCCCGGCAGCCTGGGCGCTCGCGTTTCTCATCGCGCCGTGGCTCCTGTCGCTCGTGCAGGTCGGGAACATCCAGCCGGTCGTGGTGGCGATGCTCGCCTTCGGCATCTCGACGCGCAGCGGGCCGATCTGGATCGGCGTCGCGGCGTCACTCAAGGTCGTGCCGATCCTGTTTGTGCTGCCATACCTGGCGCGACGGGAGTGGGGGCGACTTGCCGCATCCGTGGGAGTGGCAGCTCTGCTGCTGGCACCGATGCTCCTCACGGACCTGTCCGGCTACACCACCGACCCGGGGCGGTCGTATTCGCTGTACTACTACGTCTCGCCGACCGCCTGGGTGGTCGCGGCGGTCGCCTCGTCGATCGTCGCGCTGGTCCTCGCCTGGCGACGCTCGCCCTATGTCTGGGTGGCGACGGCGCTGGCCGTGATGCTCATTGCGCCCCGATCCCACATCACCTATGCAACCTACCTGGTGATCGGCCTGCTGGCTGGAGGGCAAGATCGGATCAGGACCACCACGAACGATGCCTGAGCGGATCGCACGCGTCGTCGCTGTCGCCGTTGCCGCGCTTGGTGCCGTGCTCCTGATCGGGGCGGGTTTCACCCCGCAGGTCACCCCCGACGCCGACGCGTACTGGCACGCCGCCCAGCGCCTGCGAGAAGGGCTGCCGCTCTATGCGGTGGCCAGCGGCGACGAGACGCAGATCTATCGCTACGCCCCCTGGTTCGCGTACGCCTGGGTGCCGCTCACCTACCTCTCCCAGGCGAACGCGTACCTCGTCTGGCGGGGCGTGCTGCTGCTCGGAGCGCTCGTCGCAGTCCGGCCGATGCTCCGCCGCAAGACGCCCGCGAGCATCACCCTGGCGCTCCTGATGGGAAGCCTGCTCATCAGCAACCTTCCCGCCGCCAACGTGACGACCCTCATGATCGGCGCCCTGGTGGTCAGCCTGCCGACGCGTGCCGGACCGATCGTCGTGGGGCTGGCAGGCTCGCTCAAGGTCTTTCCCCTGCTGCTGGTTGCCGGTTACGTCGCGGAGCGTCGCTGGCGGGATGCGGCCGTCGCGATCGGCGTCGCGGGGGCGCTGTGGCTCCATGTGCTCGCCTTCGGCCTGTCGTCATACCCCACCTCGGTCAACGGCGGCTCGTTCTACGTGGGCGGGACCTCCCTCTACTCCCTGGCGGCGCCGCTCTGGCTCGTGGCCGGCGTCGTGCTGATCGCGGGAATCGTGGTCCTGGCCGTGCGACGGTCGCCGTGGACCTGGCTCGTCAGCGGGGCGGCGATCCCGACCGTCGTGCCTCGGGTCTGGCTCCCCGACGCGGCCTACCTTCTGCCCGCCGCCGAGCGCCTGCTGGCCGGGCTCGAGCGCCGTATGGGCAGCGTCAATCTCCCCGTCGCCGCCGGTCCCCGTGCGCGTGCGACTGGCGATAACGGGCCGGGCGTCGTACCCTGACGGGAACACCCGGCTCCGATGCGGCGCCGGAGGATCGGTCAAGGAGTGGTCATGCACCTGGTCTTCGCATACATCGACCCCGGCGCCGGGAGCCTGGTGATCCAGGCCATCATCGCCGGCATCGTCTCTCTCCCCTTCTTCTTCAGGAACGCCATCCGTTCCACGATCGGTCGCTTCCGGCGCGGGACGCCGCCGACCAACGAGAAGGGCACCACGACCACCGACCCAGAGTGACGGCGCGCCCGGCCGCGCAGCGCGAGCCAGGCTCCTATCGCGATCCCAGCGGCTTCGTCTTTCGCCGCGACGGGATCCTGTACCGCCAGATCAACGCCCCGTTCGGGGACGAATGGCGGGCCTTCGAGTCCTCCGGCCTGGCCGCTGACCTGATCGAGCGGCGTCTGCTCATCCCACACC
>JALYNS010000238.1 GCA_030773035.1 Chloroflexota bacterium | reverse complement strand
TTGCCAACCTGGGCGTGAATGGCTACACCTCGTCCGACCTGATCGCGGATGAGCTGCCGCAACTGCACGCGCTGCAGCCCGAGTTTGTGACGCTGCAGATCGGCGTCAACGACGTCGTCCAGGGCGTGCGGGAGGGGGTGTACCAGGTCAATGTCGAAGAGATCCTGGACTCGTTGCTCGCCTCGTTGGCACCCCTGCAGGTGTTGTGCCTTGCGACGCCGGACTACCCCGTCACGCCGCAGGGCGGCGCTTTCGGCTCGCCCGACCAGCAGCGAGCGGGGATCGTTCGAGTCAACCAGATCCTCGCGGAGGCGTGTTCGGAACGCGAGGTTCGCTTCGCTCCGGAGATCTTCGAGATCTCCGGGGGTGCCGCCACCGACCTGTCGCTGGTGGCGGGCGATGGGCTGCATCCCTCTGGCGCTCAGTACGCGCTGTGGGTGGACGCCATCCGGCCGGCAGTCGAGGAGCTGCTGCTACCATCGGGAGACCGATGAGCACCCCGCCCGCGACCCCCATCCGTGTGCGGATGGCGCCTAGTCCGACCGGCCCGCTGCACATCGGGACGGCCCGCACCAGCCTCTACAACTTCCTCTTCGCTCGCCATGTTGGCGGCACCTACGTCCTGCGCATCGAGGACACCGACGCCGCCCGTGGCACGGACGAGTGGGAGCGGGACATCATCGACAACCTGCACTGGCTCGGCATCACGTGGGACGAGGGGCCGCAGGCTGCGAGGGGCGAGGATATCGGTCCATTCGCGCCCTACCGCCAGAGCCAGCGCATGGCGCTGTACGCACACGAGGCCGATCGGCTCGTCGCCAGCGCCGCCGCCTACCACTGCTACTGCACGACCGATGAGCTCGAGGCGGTGCGCCATGAGCAGGAGCGCAACCACGAGGCGCCGCGCTACAACGGGCGCTGCCTGTCCCTGACCGCGGCGGAGCAGGCAGCCTACATCGTCGAGGGACGCCGGCCCGCGCTGCGCTTCAAGGTGCCTCCGGAGCAGATCCGCTTCGACGACCTGATCCGCGGCGAGGTCGAGTTCGACAACGCGCTGCTCGGTGACTTCGTGATCGTGCGTGGCGACGGGATGCCGCTCTACCACTTCGTGGTGGTGGTCGACGACGAGGCGATGGCGATCACCCACGTCGTCCGTGGCGAGGACCACCTCTCGAACACGCCAAAGCACATCGCCCTGATCCGTGCGCTCGGCTATCGCGAGCCGAAGTTCGGGCACATCCCGCTCATCCTCAACCCGGATCGGTCGAAGATGAGCAAGCGCAAGTCGCAGACCGCCATCACCGCCTATCGCGAGCAGGGCTACCTGCCCGAGGCGATGGTCAACTTCCTCGCCTTCCTGGGCTGGTCGCCGGGGACCGAGGAGGAGATCTTCTCCCTCCCCGAGCTGGCCGAGCGCTTCGACATCGGCGAGGTCCACAAGGCCGGGGCGGTGTTTGACAAGGACCGATTGGACTACCTCAATGGGGTCTACATCCGGGCATTGACCGATGCGGACCTGGCGGCGCGGCTCCGTCCGTTCCTGCCCGCAGCGCTCGACGACGGCCTATTGCTGCGCCTGGTGCCGCTGCTCAAGGAGCGGCTCGTGCGCCTGTCCGATGCCACCGAGCTGGCTGCCTTCCTGACCGAGACAGGTGCCCAGGTCGCCGCCCTGTTCGAGCCGGAGCTGCTCATTCCGAAGGGGCGCCGGCATGCCGAGACGGCCGGCGCCATGGGAGCCGCCCGCGACGCCCTGGCCACGGCGGTGTGGGAGGCCGACACGCTTGAGGCTGAGTGTCGCGCCGCCGCCCACTCACACGGCTGGAAGCCCGGCGACTTCTTCCGTCCGCTGCGGGT
Source organism: Chloroflexota bacterium (assembly GCA_030773035.1). Classification (GTDB taxonomy): domain Bacteria; phylum Chloroflexota; class Limnocylindria; order QHBO01; family QHBO01; genus CF-167. Next base: position 2,288 of record JALYNS010000238.1, on the reverse strand, counting down.
GGCGGTCACCGGTCGCCTCGTGTCGCCGCCCCTCTTCGGCTCGATGGAGCTGCTGGGGAAGGAGCACACGCTCGCCCGGATCGACGCAGCGCTCGCTCGGCTCGGCACCTGACGTGGGCACCTGTCCCAGCTGCTTCGTCGAGAACGCGGAGGGGGCACGGTTCTGCAACTCGTGCGGCAGCCCGATGGCCGTGGCACCAGCGCCCCGCGAAACGCGGAAGACCGTGACCGTCCTGTTCATCGACGCGGTCTCGTCAACGGCCCTTGGTGAGCGGATGGACCCGGAGTCGCTGCGGGCGGTGATGACCCGCTACTTCGATGTCATGCGCGGAGCGATCGAGTCGCACGGTGGCGCCGTCGAGAAGTTCATCGGCGACGCGGTCATGGCGATCTTCGGGGTGCCGATCGTGCACGAGGACGATGCCCTGCGCGCGTGCCGCGCGGCGATCGAGATCCGCGCCCGCCTGGCCGAGCTGGAGCCGCAGATCCGCGCAGACCTGGGCGTGGCCATCGAGTGGCGCGCCGGGATCAACACCGGCCCGGTGGTGGCCGGGGACGTGGCCGCCGGACAGCGCATCGTGACCGGCGACGCCGTCAACGTGGCGGCCCGCCTCGAGGCAGCCGCAGCTCCGGGAGAGATCCTGCTCGGCGCCGAAACGTACGCTCTCGTTCGCGAAGCCGCCCAGACCGAGCCTGTCGAGGCGCTTGCTCTCAAAGGCAAGTCCGAGCCCGTTCCCGCCTGGCGCCTCACGGGCGTGTCCGACACGGTGGGGAGGCATGCCCGGCCGTCGGATGCGCCGCTGGTCGGACGCCTCCGACCGTTGCGCCACATGGATGACGCCTTCCGCGAGGCTGTTGAGGAGCGAATCTGTCACCTGTTCACGATTGTCGGCGCGGCCGGAGTCGGGAAGTCCCGCCTCGTCGAGGAGTTCATCGGCTCATTGGGGGAGCAGGCCCAGGTCGCCTCTGGCCGATGCCTGGCGTACGGGCAGGGGATCACCTACTGGCCGGTGGCCGAGGCCATCCGCGACGGCGCCGGGATCGGGGAGGGGGACCCGCCGGAGAAGGCGGTCGGTCGCCTGCGAGACGTGCTCGGCGCCGAGCCGGAGGCCGAGAGAGTCGCGGTCATCGTGGGCGGCCTGCTGGGGATCCAGGACAGTCCTCCGGCGCCCGATGAGATCTTCTGGGCCATCCGCAAGACGTTCGAAGCGCTGGCGCGCGGCAAACCCCTCGTCCTCGTCTTCGACGACGTCCACTGGGGCGAGCCCACCTTCCTCGACCTCATCGAGCATATCGCCGACTGGACACGGGATGCCCCGATCCTGTTGATCGCAATGGCGCGTGCCGACCTGCTCGAGAAGCGGCCCACCTGGGGCGGTGGCAAGCGCTGGGTGACCACCATGTCGCTCGAGCCGCTGTCCGAAGTCGAAAGCGAGGAACTGGTCGCGAGCCTGTTGGGGCGGGCCAAGCTGCCGGCCGAGTTGCGCCTCCAGATCGGCCTCGCCGCGGAGGGCAACCCGCTGTTCGTCGAGGAGCTCCTGGGCAAGCTGATCGACGACGGCTTCCTGGTGCGCGCCAACGGCGGCTGGGCCGCGTCCGGGAATCTCCGCCAGCTCGCCCTGCCGCCGACCATCCAGGCCCTCCTGGCGGCGCGGTTGGATGGGCTGGGCAGCGAGGAGCGCACCGTCATCGAGCGCGCTGCGGTCGAAGGCAAGGTGTTCCACCGCGGAGCGGTGATGGCACTGGCCCCGGAGCTGCTCCCTCCCCAGGTAAGGGACCGAATGGCCTCCCAGATGCGGATGGAGCTGGTACGCCCCGACCAGGCCTCGTTCGCAGGCGAGGAGGCGTATCGGTTCCGCCATCTGCTGATCCGGGATGCCGCCTACCAGGCCCTCGCCAAGCAGACCCGCTCCGAGCTGCACGAGCGCTTTGCGGCCTGGTTGGAGCGGATCGCCGCCGAACGGCTGGCGGAATACGAGGAGATCATCGCCTACCACTTGGAGCAGGCCTACCGGTACCGAACCGAGCTTGGCCCGCCGGACGCCAAGGCGCGGGAGCTCGCCGAGCGAGCGGGAGCGCTGCTTGCCGATGCCGGCGAGCGGGCCGACATGCGGGGTGACGTCCCGGCCACCGTTGAGCTGCTGACAAGGGCCGTCGAGCTGCTTCCCGAGGCTCCGCGGCGGCGGCGTCTCCTCTCGAGGCTCGGTGACCGAGTGTACGAAGCCGGCGACCCTCTGGAGGCCGAGCGCATCCTGACCGACGCGGTCGCGGTCGCTGATCGCGCCGGC
>JALYNS010000237.1 GCA_030773035.1 Chloroflexota bacterium | reverse complement strand
GTCGATGAAGCCGAGGCGCAGCAGAATCTCGTAGCCGCTCGTCCAGACCGCCTGGTCGATGCTGGCGCCGGCTGCAGTTCCCCACAGCTCCACCGTCGCCGTCAGCACGGCGAGGGCCGTGGCCCGGTCCTCTCCGATCGCCGGGACGGCCGCGATCGCCGCGTCGAGCCCGACCTGCGGATTCGCCGCGATCGCCTGCTGGGCCTCCAGCGTGGCGTCGGCAAACGCGGATGCCAGCGCGGCATCGGAGGCGAGCAGCTCGTCACCAGCAACAATTCCCGGGCCCGGCAGCGGCGCGATCTCGTCGATGGTCAGCAGCTCGACCGACATCCCCTGGGCCTCCAGCCTCAGCGGCTCGTTGTTGCGGAAGCCGGTGATCAGGTCCACGTCGCCGTTGAGCAGACCCTCCACCTGGTTGAACTGCGGGTACTCGCGGATGGTGACGTCGTCAACGCTCATGCCATCGGCGTCGAGGAGGGCAAGCAGCGCATGCCAGGATGACCCGAAGCGCCCCGGCGTCCCGATCCGCAGGCCGGCCAGCTCGGAGGGGATGGACGGGACGCTTCCATCCGCCCCGATGAGCGCCACCGGGAAGTGGTTGTAGAGGGTCGAGATGTACTTCACCGGCACGCCCGACGTTCGCGCAATCATCACGTCGGTCGCATCGGCCACCCCGAACTCGGCCCGGCCGTCGGCCACCAGCAGGAGCACATCGGTGCTGTGCTCGATCGTGACGTCCAGCCCGACCTCCGCGTAGTAGCCGGCCTGCTGGGCGAGGTAGAAGGGCGCGAACTGCACGTCGGGACGGAAGCCGAGCAGGAGCGTCACCGGGCGCAGCGCGGCCGTCGAAGGAGACGGCAAGACCGATGCGGACGGCGAAGCCGATGGCGCGGGGATGCACGCGGCGAGGAGGAGGGCGATCACCGGCAGGACGGGGGGGCGCGGAGGCATCGGTCTTCCTTTCTGGGTCATCTGGCGACCAGCCGGCGCTCGGCGACCACCACCAGGCCATGGAGGGTGATGCCGATGACGGCAAGCGTAGCGAGCGCGACGAACATGAGCGGTGTGTCGAAGAGCCCCTGGTCGGCGATGTTGATGAGCACACCCAGGCCGCTGCTGGCACCGGCCCATTCGGCCACGACGGCACCGATGACGGCCAGCGTGACCCCCACCCGTAGCCCACCGAAGATGACCGGCAGCGCCGATGGGATCTCGAGCCGGCCGGTGAGCTGACCGGGCGTGGCGCCGAGGGAGCGGAACATCTCGGCCAGCAGCGGGTCGGACGAGCGGATACCGACCATGGTGGCGATTGCGATCGGGAAGAAGACGATCAGGGCGCAGACCAGGACGCGGGCCAATAGCCCGCCACCAAACCAGATGTCGAGCAGTGGAGCGAGGGCCAGGATCGGCACCGATTGAGCCGCCACGATGTACGGCGACAGGACGCGCTCGATGATCACGCTCTTGCCGAGCGCTGTGCCGAGGGCCACCGCGGAAACGGCGCCCAGCGCGAAGCCGAGGAGGATCTCGGACAGGGTCACCGCGGTGTGTTCCCACAGGATCCCAGAGCCGATCGCCCGCAGCGCTCGCTCGGCGACGACTTCGGGCGCCGGGAGGATGTAGTCGGGCGTGCCGGTCACGACGGTGAGCAGCTTCCAGGCGAGGAGGAACGCGGCGAGCGAGACGAGCGTCGCGGCGAGGCGCCTCATCGGTCGACCCACGGGGTCAGCTCGGCGGGATGCACCCCGGCCAGGGTCGCACGGACGTCGGCATCGATCGCGGCGGCGGCGCCGTCACCGGACAGGGACGCCGAGCGCGGTCGAGGCAGGTCGACCGGGATGATGTGCGCCACGCTGCCCGGCCGCGCGGTCATCACCACGATGCGGTCCGCCATGCGCACTGCCTCACCGACGGAGTGCGTGACGAGAACCACGGTTCGCTGTCGGTCCATCCAGAGGCTCTGCAGCTCGCCGTCAAAGTTCTCACGGGTCAGCGCGTCGAGCGCGCTGAACGGCTCATCAAGAAGCAGCACCGGCGGGTCAGTGATCAGCGCCCTTGCCAGGCCCGCGCGCTGGGCCATGCCACCGGACAGCTCCCTCGGACGCAGGGACGCGGCCTCTGCAAGCCCGACCCGGCTCAGCGCGTCGATCGCGCGATCTCGTCGCACGGCGGCCGAATTCCCGGCCAGTGCAAGGGGCAGCGACACGTTGTCGAGCGTCGAGAGCCACGGAACGAGGCGTGGCTGCTGGAAGGCGAGGCCGACTCGCGCGTCGCCGGCCCGAGGCTCACGGTCGGCGCCCTCCCCCACGAGCACGGTCCCGTGCGAGAGCGTGACGAGGCCCGCGATGACGCGCAGCAGGGTGCTCTTGCCGCAGCCGTTCGGCCCGATGATCACCGTCAGACCGCCGGCCGGGATGTCGAGCGT
>JALYNS010000236.1 GCA_030773035.1 Chloroflexota bacterium | reverse complement strand
AGTCGGACCAGACGACCGGCGCACCGCGGGTCTGGTTGGGGAGGGTCAGCGGAGGTGAGCTGTCCTGGCAGCGCATGCCGGGTGCGGCCTCGTTTGCCGGCACCGTGGTGACCGCGCTCGTCTCGACCGGTGACCAGGCGATCGCGTTTGGATGGGACCGCACGACCGAGGCGCCGCTGACCTGGACCACGACCGGGTCCGGCTGGGTCCGATGGGAGCTGCCGGCCGCCTTCGGTGGCATCCCGCAGGTGGCGGCGGCCGGCGGTGCGGGCGTGGTGGTGGTTGGTCACGCGCTGTCGGCGCCTGATGAGGACCCGGTCGTCTGGCATCGGGCTCCGAACGGTTCATGGCAACCGGAGCGCGATCCTGTCATCGCCCAGCTCCCCGAGGCGTCAGCGGCCGACTGCGCGCCGTTGCCCCGTGACGCCCTTGCCTTCGTGCTTCTCGACCGGGCCACGGCGGCGTTCTGCTACGGGGACGCTCCGATTACCTTCCGTGCGTGGTCGAGTCCGCCCTGCCAGGATTGCGAGGGCGGCGGCGGAGGGGGGACATTCGAGCCCGAGTGGCTGGCCGCGCCTGACACCAATCGGCTCAGGCTCGGCCTGAGCCGATTGGCGATCGTCTTGGTGGCGGTCCTGCCGCCGACCGTCGCGACTTCGACCCCAGCCGCGTGGGTTGAGACCTGGCTGGAGGTGACCGGCCACTTCGACGATCCGGCGTCCGAAACCTGTCAGTACACGCCGCCGCCAAACGAGCCGACGTACTACTCCGGCGGACCATGGGTGGTCAACGGCTGCCGCCAGCAGTTTGTGGTCAGCTCCGTCCGGGTCGTCGACGGCCCGTAGCCCTACTGCGAGGTGCGCCTCCGGTACAGCCATAGGGCGCTCGCATCTTGAGCGGAGTGCTCGCCATCTAGAGACGTCCCGCGCGCTCCGGGGGCCAGTACCGGAAGGCGGCGCGCCAGCGGATGGCAGCGAGCGGCACCGCGCCGAAATCGCGGGAGTCGGTGCTCTCGTCGGGCGCGTCGCCCCGCAGGTCCGCGGTCGCCGTGGCTTCGTCAACGGCGGCTACGCGCTTGATCAGCTCCCGGTCGGATTGGCGCGGATCCGCCGCCAGGACCACCTCGCCGGGACGCGGGACGCGGCTCTGGTACGAGCGCGACTCGACCAGCAGCCGATCACCCGGCAGTAACGCGGGGGCCATGGAGCCGCCCCGCACCTCTACAACGTCGAGCCAGCGGCTCGCCGTCACGCCGGCCGCAACCCCCGCGGCGACGCCGAGCAACGCAACCAGCGGGCGGCGGCTCACAGCTCGCAGCGGCGCGGGATCAGGAGGGGCGGCCGTTCAGCCGGGTCTTGCCAAGCCCGCCGGTCCCCTTCCACATCTCGTCGATGCGGTCGATCAGGGCCAGCAGCTCGGTCGCAGAGGCCGGATCGGTCGACTGCTTGACCTTGGAAGCGGCCTTCGAGGCATTCCAGCAGACGTCGTGCAGATCGGGGTATTGCTCGAGATGCTCGGGCTTGAAGTAGTCGTGCCAGAGGACGTCGATGTGGTGCTTCGTCTCCTCGGCGCGAGCCTCCTTGACCACCACGCAGCGCTGGCGGAAGAGCTCATCGGTCGACGCGTGGAATTTCTCGATGATGCGAGCGCATGACTCGGCCTCGATCCGCGCCTGCTCGGGGTCATAGATGCCGCACGGGACGTCGCAGTGGGCGTGCACGTGCCGCGTGGGGCGCAGGATGCTGCGAAAGCGGAGCATGGTTCTCCTCTGCCATATGTCTTCCTGGGTCGGATTGGGAAGTGTACCCAGCAGACCCGAGCCGCGAGGCTGCCGGGATGGGATCAGCTAGAAGCGGATCGTCCAGTACTTCTGCACGATCATGACCGTCGCAAAACCAAGGGCCGCCATCAGGAGTCCCACGATGACGATCGCCGGCCAGTCCATCGGCATGTGGCTCGAGCCGGCCATGAACAGGAGCATCGGGAACGAGAGGGCGAAGTTCGCGCGCGAGGCATACAGCGCGGCGCGGCCCCAGGCGGGGTTCGGCGCCTCACCGGCCCGGATGGCGGCGATCACCCTGCGCTGATTCGGCCAGATCAGGGCCCAGACGTTCACGAGCATCACCAGGCCCAGCAGGCCGCCGCTGAAGATGGTCTTCTCGGTGTTGCTGCCGAACAGGTTGCCGTCCTGCCAGTACAGGCCGTAGACCAGCAGGAGGCCCACCGCGACGGTCACCCACGCAGAGTGGCGGAACCAGAAGAGCGCGCGCCCGAAGAGCGGTGGATTGACCTGCGGCTTCAGGGCGGCATCAAGCTGTGCCTGCCAGGGAACGTTGACCAGGTTGAACCAGTAGAGCAGGCCGATCCAGGTGATGCCCGCGACGAAATGCACCCATCGCAGACCGAACAACACTTCCGGCGTGAACACGGGACCCTCCTCCGGTGGTGCCTAGCTCCCCATCATCATGCCGCCGTCGACGCCGAGCACCTGCCCGGTGATGTATCGCGCCTCGTCGGAGGCGAAGTAGACCGCCGCCGCCGCAACGTCGTCGACCGAGCCAATGTAGCCAAGCGGCGTGCTGTTGATCACGAAGTCGCGGGCCGCCTGGTTGAGATCGGCGGTCAGCTCGGTCTCGATCAGGCCCGGCGCGATGGCATTGCAGGTGATGCCGCGGCTGGCAAGCTCGCGTGCCACCGACTTGGGGAGGCCGATGAGCCCCGCCTTGGCGCTGGCGTAGTTGGCCTGGCCGACGTTCCCCATCCGACCGGCAACGCTGCTCATGTTGATGATCCGGCCAGCGCGGGCCTTGAGCATCGGGCGCGCGATCGCTCGCGTCATCCAGAACGGGCCGCCGAGGTTGGTGTCGATCACCGACTCCCACTCCTCGGCGTCCATCCGCATGATGAGGTTGTCGCGCGTGATGCCGGCGTTGTTGACGAGGATGTCGACCTTGCCGAACTCGTCGAGCGCGGCCTTGACGATCGCCTCGCAGGACTCGCGCCCCGCGCTCGTGTCGCCCTGCACGGGGATTGCGGCACGACCCATGGAGCGGATCTCGGTGACCACCTCGCCGGCGGCCTCGGCATTGCCGCGGAAGTTGACGGCCACGTCGGCGCCCTGCCGGGCGAGGGCCAGCGCTATGGCCC
>JALYNS010000235.1 GCA_030773035.1 Chloroflexota bacterium | reverse complement strand
GGCTCATCGAGCGCCTCGGCGTCCGGTTCGTGTTCAACACGCAGATCGGGGTGGACATCACCTTCGAACAGCTCCAGCGGGAGTACGACGCGATCGCGATCACCGCCGGCGCGATGAACGCCGTCGTACTCGACGTCCCGGGCGCGGAACTCGAGGGTGTCCAGTACGGCGTCGACTTCATGAAGAAGGCCAACCTTGGCCAACCGCTTACCGTTGGCCGGGACGTCGTCGTCATCGGCGGTGGCTACACCGCGATGGACTGCTCGCGGCCCAGCCTTCGTCACGGGGCGGAGAACGTGACCATCGCCTACCGCCGGACGCGGTCCGAGCTCGTGGTCGACGAGGAGGAGCTGGGCGAGACGGAGCGCGAAGGCGTCCGGATGGAGTTCCTCGCCAGCCCGATCGAGATCCTCGGCGAGGACGGCCACGTGACCGGTGTGAAGTTCATCCGCAACCGCCTCGGGGAGCCGGACGCGTCCGGCCGCCGCTCGCCGGTCCCGATCGAGGGCTCCGAGTTCGTGATCCCGGCCCAGACGGTCATCCCGGCCGTGTCGCAGGCCGCCGACCTGACCTTCCTGCCGGTCGAATCGAGCTTCGAGATCAACCGCGGTCGGATCAAGGTGGACCCGGCGACGTACGCGACGAACGTCCGCGGCGTGTTCGCCTGCGGCGACTTCGTGACCGGCCCGACGACCCTCATCGAGGCCGCAGGCCACCGCAAGAAGGCGGCCTACGCGATCGACCGCTATCTCGCCGGGCGGGCCGACGTCACGGTCTCGGCGAACGTGAAGATCACGAGCTCCTGGCGCCATGACATGCCGGAGCTGTACGACGTCCTGCCCCGCCAGCACATCCCGATGGCGCCGCTCGCGGCACGCATGCCGTCCACCGACCCCGAGGTCAACTTCACGACCCCCGTCGAGCTGGGCTACGACGCGACCGCGGCGGTCGCGGAGTCCACCCGCTGCCTGATGTGCAACTTCAACATCTGGTTCGACCCATTCCGGTGCGTCCTCTGCGGGGCGTGCGCCGACGTCTGCCCCGAAGGTGTCATCCACATGGTCGACGTCAACCAGCTCAAGACGCAGGGCCTCCTGCCCGAGATCGAGGAGGCCTACGGCTGGGACCAGGGCGGAGCGATGATCCTGGACGAGGAGCGCTGCATCCGCTGCGCCCTGTGTGTCAAGCGGTGCCCGTTCGACGCCATTACGATGGAGCGGTTCGAGCTCCAGGAGGTCTCGACCGACGGGCGGCTCTACAAGGAGTCGTACCGCGACGCGCAGCTCGCCGGGACGCCCGGCGTGGCAGGAGGAGCCCGGTGAGTTTCCTCGAGCGGGTCGACCAGACGATCCGCCGCAGCGCCGCGTGGCGCTCGCTGTTCCGCAACCCGTACCCGAACGACGAACGGTCGCGGGCGTACGCGGTGATGAACAACGTCTTCCTGCACATCCACCCGGTCCGGGTGCGCCAGCACGCCGTCAGGTTCGCGTACACGTTCTGCCTGGGCGGGCTGTCGTTCTTCCTGTTCCTCGTCCTGACCGTGACCGGCGTCTACCTGATGTTCTTTTACGTGCCGTCCTCGACCCAGGCGTACACGGACATCCTCAACCTCCAGTCCAAGGTGGCGTTCGGGCTGCTGACCCGGAACATCCACCGCTGGGGCGCCCACCTCATGGTGTTCTTCGTGTTCCTCCACATGATGCGGGTCTTCTACCACGGGGCGTACAAGCCGCCGCGGGAGTTCAACTGGGTCATCGGTGTGAGCCTCCTGTTCTTCACGATCGCGCTGAGCTTCAGCGGCTACCTCCTGCCGTGGGACCAGATCGCCTACTGGGCGATCACGATCGGCACGAACATGGGCGGCTACTTTCCGCTGCTCAACACGCCGATCAACCTGCTCCTGCTGGGCGGGCTCGAGGTCGGCCAGAACACGCTGCTGCGGTTCTACGTGGTCCACATCATGGCCTTGCCGCTCATCGTCGCCATACTCCTTGCCGTTCACTTCTGGAGGATTCGCAAGGATGGTGGCATCAGTGGTCCGCTCTGATGACTGACGTCAAGAAACCCACCGAGCGACGGGTTGTCCAACCGGTCGACCCGTCCCGCAGGACGGAGATCGACAAGCAGCGCGTGCCGATGTCGGCCCGCCCGTACCGGCTTCTCGCGCTCGTAAAGCAGGACGCCGTCGTCCGCGTCCAGAAGGAGCCGGACGACACGGTCATGACGTGGCCGCACCTGGTGTCGATCGAGTTCCTCGCGGCGATGGTGATGACGGTCTTCCTGCTGCTCATGGGCCTGTTCATCAACGCCCCCCTCGAGGAGTTGGCGAATCTCAACGTGACGCCGGCCGTGGCCAAGGCGCCGTGGTACCTCCTCGGCCTGCAGGAGCTGCTCGCGTACTTCCACCCGACGGTCGCCGGCGTGCTCGCCCCCACCTTCGTGCTGTTCGGCGCCGGCCTCATCCCGTTCGTCGACCGGGGCAACCCGCTCGCGCACCGGCCCTCGGAGCGCAAGACCGCGGTCGTCCTGTTCACCCTGTTCTGCATCCTCGGCCTCGTCCTGACGTTCGTCGGGATCTTCTTCCGGGGTCCGGGTTACAGCTTCGTCATCCCGTTCGTGAACACGGATGGACTCCACTTCGCGCTGTGAGCAACTACCACGTTGAGCCCGCCGACAAGCCGCAGGCACTGACCAGTGCGGCGCTGAAGGCACTCCGCAAGGAGCAGGTCCAGGGCCTGTCACGGCGGCAGCTGCTGCGGACCTCGCTCGGGGCGGGGGTCGCCCTGTGGTTGCTCGAGGCGAGCGCTGCGTCGCTCAGTTTCCTGTGGCCCAATCTCCAGGGCGGCTTCGGCGGGAAGGTCCGGATCGGGACGTACCCCGACCTGAAGCTCCAGAACAGCTCGCTCCCGATCCAGGACGGCTTCCCGGCCTACGTCCAGGACGCCCGCGCGTTCATCGTGCTCATCGATCCGGCCCGCCAGCAGTGGGTGCCAGGAATCGACGAAACGGGCGATGGGACGGCGCTCAACGTCCGAGCCCTGTATCAGCGCTGCCCGCACCTCGGCTGCAAGCCCAACGCGTGCTTGCGCAACTTCTGGCTCGAGTGCCCGTGCCACGGGTCGCGCTACGACCGCCTCGGGATCAAGGCCGATGGGGCCCAGTACGGGCCGGCGCCACGCGGCATGGACCGCTTCGCCATCTCGGTGGACGGCGCGGGGGTGCTGACGATCAACACCGGCAAGATCACCCTCGGGCCGCTGCCCGTCGCTCTCGGCCAGCCCGGGATCATCCCTCCGAAGAGCCCCACCGGCTGCATCTGACGCTGTGACGCGAGCAGACCG
>JALYNS010000234.1 GCA_030773035.1 Chloroflexota bacterium | reverse complement strand
CGCTTGAGGACGCCGGTGGTCGTCATCCGGTCCATCGGATCGATCGGGTTGGCGCGGCCGGAGCCGAAGACCGGCTGGAAGGCCACGCCCGCGATGTAATCGGTGTCGAAGGCGAAGTTGGTGACGGCACCGATCTCGTGGTCGTTGACGCCCTTCGCCACCACCATCGTCAGCGTTGTGAAGATCCGCGCATCGGTCAGGCGGCGAATGGCCTCAGCCTTCATGTCGCGCAGGTCCTCGCCGCGATGGAAGAGATGGGTCTCCAGGTCGAATCCGTCGAACTGGAGGTAGACCTCGACACGATCACGGAGCTTGTGGAGCGCGTCGAGGAAGCGATCGTCGCGGACGATGCGGATGCCGTTGGTGTTCAGCAGCACGCGAGTGACGTCGCGCTCCACGGCGGCCTGGATGATCTCGACGATCTCCGGATGGACCGTCGGCTCGCCGCCGGAGAGCATCAGGACGTCGATCTTTCCGCCCTCGCGCTGGATCGAGGCGTCCAGGGTGCGCAGGATGTGCGGGAGGCGAGCGTATCGGCCCACGCTGGTGCCCGACGCGGCGAAGCAGGTCGGGCAGTTCAGGTTGCAGTGCTCGGTGACGTCCATCAGCAGGATGCAGGAGTGCTGCGTCTGGAGGCGGCCGAGGCCATTGGCGTAGCCCATGGGAATCGGCATCACGTTATCCGGCGTGTCGGGGATGATCTCGCGGGTCGGCACGCGCCATTGCTGGAGGTACTCCCAGAGCGGGTAGTCCTCGTCGTAGAGGCTGACCACTTCGCCGTGGCCGCGCTGGCAATGGCGCCGCAGGTAGACCGAGCCATCCTGAAGGACCAGGTTCCCCTGCAGGATGTCGGTGCCGTAGTCGACCTCGCGGTCAGGATCCTCGCTGAAGCAGCGGCCACAGACGGTGAGGACCATCCGGAGCGGCGTGTACGGACGCAGTGGCAGCGCGGTGGCCATCGAGACTCTCCTCTACTCGCAGGTCCAGCTGAGGGTCCCGGAAATCGGGTCAGGGGCAGCCACGCCGGAGTCCAGGGGTTCGATCAGCTGTGCCTCGAGCCCCTCGAACCTGAGCGTGCCTGACAGCCCGTCCGAGGGGGCATCCAGCTCAAAGGTCGCGTCTTCGGGGCTGACGTAGGCGGCCTCGCCCCCTGTGCCGACCCGCGGAATGAGGTTGACATTCAAATACACGGTCGTGAATGAACTCATGGCTGATGCCTGCGCGCTTGGGTCCCCGGCCGAGCTGAGCGAGGCGCTCACGAGCCTGCCGTCGTGCGTCCCGAGATCCGGGGCGTAGACGGTGAACCCGCCTTCTGGCAGGTAACACTCCGCAACGCCCGACCCTGCGAAGCTCAGCGGCGCATCGATTTCCAGGTTCATGACCCCAGCCCGCGGCGGAATCTGCACCGAAAACCCACCGGTCATTCCCAGGCAGATTCCGCCCAGGCCGAGCGCCGAGATCACCGGAACGATCAATGCCACCGCCAGCCCGGTCCGCGGCAGGAAGGCCCGGCCGATCAGCCCGGAGATGCCCAAGCCGATCAGCAGGCACACGCCCAGCACGATCGGCACGAGCGACCCGTAGGTGTAATTCCTGGTCAGGACCCAGATGCTGACCAGCACCAGGGCGGCGAGGTGCAGCCCGACGGCCGACCACCAGTAGCGGGACCGCGAGGCGCGGGTCTCCGCCAGCTGAGGCCCACGCCCCACCTCCGTCTCGAGGAGCGCGGCATCGATCTCGGCCGGGTCATATCCGGCGTGGATCAGCTGCTTACGCAGCGCCTCGGTGGTGTATTGAGCTCCGTTGTCCCGAAGGTATGCCTCAATCTCAGGTCGCATCGTCATCCTCCGCGGGCAATCGTAAAGGCGCCCAGGCATGTCCCGAACATGAGGGCGCCGTAGGCCGGGATCAGGGCCACCCCCAGGAGGCCCGCCCACGCGCCGCGAATCCGGAAGCGGGGACCGGCCCAGCGCAAGAGTCGCACGATCCCGTAGCCAATGGCGGCGTAGCTGACGGCGTATCCGACCAGGAAGATCGGGGCCGATACGGACCCGACGTAGGCCGAGCCGAGCAGCAGCACGGCCCCGAACGCGCCAATCACGGCCGCGAGGATGAACAACACCATCGCGAAGACCGCCAGCCCAGCGCCGGGTGCTCCGTCCCGAGCGCTGCCCATCTCCCGCTCCAGGGCGGCGTCGATCTGAGCCGGGTCATGCCCGGCGGCGACGAGCTGGTCGCGAATCGCCTCGCGGGTGTACTTCTCCCCATTGGCCCTGATGTACTCGGCGATCTGTTGCTGCGCGATGTTCGGATCCACGGTGCTCCTCCCTACGCGATTGCCGGCACCGGCTGCGGCATGCGATAGACGCCGCTGCGCAGCTGCCGAGCGAAATGGATGACGAGAAGGCCGATCAACGGAATGAGTACGAGCTGCGGCCCGGTGAGCCCGGCCCACTGCACCTCGTTGCCGCGAATGAACTCGATGCCGAAGCGGAAGAGGCCGTACGCGAGCAGGTAGGCCTTCAGCGTATCGCCGCGCACCGGCAGCAGCGGGCCGCGCCTGACGATGAGGGCGAAGGCGGCGAGGTTGAAGCCGATCTCGTACAGCATGCTGGGGTGCATCGGGCCGTTGCAGCCGGGGCAGCGCAGGAACGCAGCCGCGGCCTCGGGTGACACGGTCATCCCCCACGGCAGCGTGGTGGGCGTGCCCAGTGGCAGCTCCGAGAGGAAACAGCCCACCCGCCCGATGGCGAGGGCCAGCGGGATGGCGGCGGCGTAGTAGTCGCCGGTCGAGAGGCGGTAGCCCAACGCGCGCTTGGTGAGCACGATCGCCAGGTACCCGCCGGCCAGCCCGCCGAGGATGCTCCGCGGCCCGTGGGTCAGGACATAGGTGAGCGGCAGGTTCGCGGCATTGACTTCATCGAGGATCTCCCAGGAGGTGATGAGTCGCGCTCCCAGCGCGCCGCCCACGATAGCCGCGATGCTGATCAGGGCGATCTGCGGGCCGAGAAGGCGGTCCCGCCGCAGGGCGCGGTAATAGAGCGCGAAGCCGGCGAGGATGCCGACCACGGTGAAGAAGTCGTGGGTGCCGATGGTGATCGGCCCGAAGCGGGCGAGGACCGGCAGCATGGTTCGCTATCGCTGCTGGCGGAGCCGATCAGAGGGCGGCAACCGCCGCCTCCAGCCGCTCGGTGGCGACCGCGTGGTCGTTGTCCCAGGCAAAGTGGATTGGCTCTCCGAAGACCAGCTCCACCTCGCCCCGCCATGACCGCGGTGCACCGTGCGGGGCCTCCGCGTCGAAGCGCGAGTAGCGAGTCACCTTCAGGCGCATCGGCACCACCGGGGTGGCGCCCTCAACCGCGATCAGACCGGTCCCGGACTTGAATGGCTGGGTCGGGCCGCCGACGGTGAGCTTTCCCTCCGGAAAGATGAGGATGTGGAAGCCGCGATCGAGGCGGGCGCCGAGCAGCTCGAGTGAGCGTCGGATGGCTCCCTCGCGGGCCAGCGGGAAGGCATTGCCGATGAACGCCGACAGGAAGCCGCGCACCGGGTTGCCGAAGATGTCATCGGCGGCAGCCGCCGCCGAGAGGTGCCAGCGCACCCGCAGCGGGAAGTGGGTGAGCATGATGCCGACGTCGTTGTGCAGGGCGTGATTTGGGGTGAAGATGGCCGGCTCATCCAGGTCGCGGATCCTCTCCAGGCCGGTCACCCGGATCCGGTAGATGAGCGAGAACCAGCCGAGCAGCAGTGGCTGGAGCGCTATGGCAGCCGCGCGGACCAGCGGGTTGAGCGGCCAGCCGTAGATGCCGGTGTCGTGCCTGGCCTCCTTTGCCGCTTCGACCATGGCCGTGAGCTGGGCGACCGTCGTCTCGGGATCCAGGTCTCCGTCGTCGATGTAGGTGCCGAGCTCCTCCTCGATCACGCCAAGCAGCTCGACCCGCGCCAGCGAGTCCATGTTCAGGTCGCTCGACAGGGATGCGTCGGGCAGGACCGATGTGATCGGCTGGTTGGCGACCGACGCGACGAGCGCCGCCACGCTGTTGGCGGCGACCGCGGGCCCTGGGCGCGTTGTCGTCGCGGGCGGCGCGGTCTCTGCCGCCCCCGCCGCCGCGTCCAGGCCGGCCAGGCGGTCGAGGATGAGCCGCTTCTTGACCTTGAGGGTAGGGGTCCGGGGAAAGTCCTCGTCGGGCCAGAGCGTGACGCCGCGGATCTGCTGGTGGGCGCCGAGCTGCGCATTGGCGTCGCGCACGACCGCATCGGCCAGTGACGGATCGTCGATCAGCAGGACGGCCTGCACCCGCAGCTCCCTGCGCGGGGGCTGCCAGCCAACCACCGTCGCGTCCCGCAGGCGCTGGTCGCGCCCGAGCACGGCTTCGATGTCCTCGGGGTAGACCTTGGTGCCGTCGGGCATCGCCAGCATGTCCTTCTTGCGGCCACGCAGCGTCAGGAAGCCGTTGTCATCGAGCTGACCGATGTCACCGGTATGGTAGAACCCCTCCCCGTCGATGGCGGCCGCGGTCGCATCGGCGTCCTCCCAGTAGCCGGCGAAGACATTCGCGCCGCGGACCTGGACCTCACCATCCTCGGCGATCCGGATCTCGACACCCGGCACCGCCTCGCCGACCGTCCCGATCCGGTTGCGCGACGGGCGCGTGAAGCTGACCACCGGCGAGAGCTCGGTGGCGCCATAGCCCTGGAGCACGTCGAAGCCCATGTCGGTCCAGCGGTTGGCGAGGTCCTCTTCGAGTGCCGCGGCCCCGATGGCGAGGGTTCGGAATCGTCCGCCGAAGCCGGAGATCACCGGTCGGAAGATGAGGCGCTTCAGAAAACGGGGCAGGCGGGGTGCGATCCGATGCAGCCGCTCGAAGGTAGCCGCCTTGCCGGACGCCTCGACCTTGCGCGTGATGGCCGAGTCGAGCAGCTTCAGACCGGCCGGCACCACCAGCAGCATCGTCACCCGGAAGTCGCGAAAGGTGCGCATCAGCACTGCCGGCTGGCGGCTGACGGGGTAGACGATCGAGGCGCCGGCCAGGAACGGGGCCAGCAGCCCGCAGGTTTGCTCGAACATGTGGGACAGCGGCAGGATGGAGAGGAGCCGCTCGTCGTCCTGGAAGGGGAAGACGGCACGCAGGGCGGTGGCGTTGGCGACCAGGTTGGCGTGCGTGAGCATCGCGCCCTTCGGCTCGCCGGTCGTGCCGGAGGTGAAGACGACCTCGACCAGGTCGCCGGGCGCAAGCGTGGGGATGGGG
>JALYNS010000233.1 GCA_030773035.1 Chloroflexota bacterium | reverse complement strand
CGGCCACGAACAGGTCGGCGAGAGAGCCGTCTGGATCCAGGGCGGCAACTTTTCGCCTGATCTGGCCAACATAGACGTGCAGGTAGTGGCCCTCCTCCGCGTATGCCGTGCCCCACACGGCGCGGAGCAGCCGGCCGCGGGTCACCACCCGGCCGGCGTTGGCGAGGAGCACCTTCAGCAGCTCGTATTCGCGTGGCGTGAGACGTAGCTCCGCGATGCCGACCGTCACGATCCGGCGATCGGGATCGAGGCGCAGTGAGCCGATCACCGCGGCACCGCTCGGGTCGACATCGCTGGCCAGCGTCCGCCGCAGGGCAGCCCGCACACGGGCGTGCAGCTCGGCCATGCCGAAGGGTTTGGCCAGGTAGTCGTCCGCACCCGCGTCGAGCGCCTCGACCTTGTCGCGCTCCTCGCCGCGCGCCGAGAGGACGATCACCGGCGTGGTGGCGTCGCGACGGACGCGCCGCAGCACACCGATCCCGTCGACCCCCGGCAGCCCGAGGTCGAGCAGGATCAGGTCGGGGCGGCGCAGCTCCCACAGTACCAGCGCCTCTTCACCGTCGGCGGCTCCACGAACGCCATAGCCATGCCCCTCCAGGTTGGCCGCAACCGCACGCCTGGTTCGCTCGTCGTCCTCGACCAGCAGGATGCTGGCGCGCCGCTCGCTCATTCCGGCGGCGCGGCGGCGAGAGGCAGCCACACGTCGATCGCCAGGCCACCGAGCGGGCTATGCGACGCGGCCACCGACCCGCCCATCGCCTCGGCGAGCCCTTTCACCATGGCCAGCCCCAGCCCAGTTCCCTGGCGCGCGGGTCCGCGCCGGGCTGGAACGCGGTAGAACTTCTCGAACAGGTGCGGCATCGCCTCGGGAGGGACGCCAGGCCCTGCATCCTCCACACGCACCCGCACCGCTTCGCCATCAGGCTCCGCGGAGATGCGCAGCAGGACGTCGGAAGGCGTGTGGCGGCTCGCATTCTCGAGCAGGTTGTCGAGCACCTGGTTGCCGAGCACCGGGTCGACGGCAACCAGCGGCAGGTCGTCGGGGATGGACACCTGGACCGGCCGATGGCCAAGCCCGGCGCGCGCTCGCTGCAGGGCGGGCTCGAGGATCTCCGCCAGCGGCATCGTCTCAGGGTTGGTCTGGAGCGCGCCGCCCGCGATACGGCTCATGTCGAGCAGGCCACTGACCAGCCGGGCGAGGCGGTCCGCCTCGGCGTCGATCTCGCGAGCCATGGCGCGACTCTCCTCGGGAGGGAGGGCAACGGTCGGGTCGGCCAGGGTCCCGGCGGTGGCGCGAATGGTGGATAGCGGCGTGCGGAGGTCGTGGGAGACAGAATCCAGCAGCGCCGCCTTCAGCTCCTCGCTGCGGCGGGCAACCTCTAGTTCGGTGGTCTGCGCCAGGAGGCGATCGCGCATGATCCCCTGCCCGATCTGGTCGGCGGCAGCCGCCAGCAGACGTGTCTCCTCGTTGGTAGCCGGCCCCAGGCGCGGATCGCGCGCCGCCCACAGCGAGCCGATCGTCTCGTCACCATCGGCCAGCTCAAGCCGGTACAAGGCAGTTGCCTCCCGATGTCCGCCCGGAGGACCGGGCGGGCTGAGTCGGACCCACGCCGGCCGTCTCTCCTCGGTGCCACGGCGCAGCAGGCTGTGCGGGCCTGATCCCATGGCTTCGGCGGACGGATCGGTTGAGGCCACCACCTGCTCCTGGGCCCAGGTCGAGCCGAGGCCGATCCAGACCCGTGCCATCCGGGCGTCAGCGGCCAGGCCCGCGACCAGGGCGGGCAGCGCATCCTTGATCTGCTTGGCGGAGGTGATGGCCTGGCTCACCGTATAGAGGGCTCGGGCCTCTCGCTCGCGACGCTCGGAGCGCAGCGCCTGGTCGCGCTGGAGGCCGGTCAGCCGCCCGATCGCCACCCCGACCACCAGCAGCAGGACGAGGGTCAGGATGTGCTGGGGATCGGATACGAGGAATGTGAACTCCGGAGGGAGGAAGAGGAAGTTGTAGGCCAGGAACGCACCCAGCGCCGTCCCGACCGCCGCCCAGCTGCCGCGCAGATATGCCACCAGCGCGACGGCCAGCAGGAAGAGCAGGGATGCATCGCTCACAGCCGCGCGCTCCTCGAGGAGGAATACCCCCACTGCGGACGCGGCCAGCGCCGTAACGGAGACAGCGACCGTGCCGATCAGCGATCGCCAATCGATCCGGCTCAGGGGCGGCATGTCGCCATCGTAGTCCGACGACCTCGAATCCATT
>JALYNS010000232.1 GCA_030773035.1 Chloroflexota bacterium | reverse complement strand
CGCTCTTCTACCCCGCCGTCAACGCAATCGTGCCGATGCTCGTGGACGAGGAGACGCTGGCTCCCGCCAATGCGCTGATGCAGGGCAGCCAGCAGTTCGCCACGTTGATCGGGCCGGCATTGGCAGGCATCCTCGTCGCGTGGGTGCAGACTGGTCCGGCCTTCGTCTTAGATGCCGCCTCGTTCGGCGTCGCGGCGGCTGCGCTCCTCTTCATCGTCGGCGGGCGCCGTGCCACGAAGGCTTCGGCGGCAGAGGCGGGCGAGTCGCCGCCGAGCCTCCTCGCCACCATCGGCGCAGGATTCCGTTATGCATGGGGGGACGCGGCGGTCCGATCCCTCATCCTGCTGACCGCCTCGTTCAACTTCGCCTTCAACGGACCATTGCTCGTCGGCCTCCCCTTCCTTGCCGATCATGTGCTGGGCGGTGGCTCGGCAACGTTCGGTCTCCTGCTCAGCGCCTACGGCGGCGGTGCATTGGTTGGGGCCGTCCTCGCCGGCTCGAGCAGGCGTGTGCCGCACCTGGGCACGATCGTCCTCGGGGTCGCACTCGGCATGGGCGTCGCGCTGGGGTTGACCGGCGTCGCCCCCAACATCCCGACCGCGTTCGCTGCACTGGCAGCAATCGGCATCGGCGGCGGCTATCTCAACGTCCACATCATCTCGTGGCTCCAGGGCCGGACCGCCGCGGAGATGCGGGGCCGGGTGATGAGCATGGTCATGCTCGGCTCCATCGGCCTGGCGCCAATCAGCTACGCGCTGGCGGGGGCGATCGTCGACGTTGGGCCCGTGCCGCTCATGTTCGGGGTCGCGGGCGCGATCGTGGTCGCCGCCTCACTCGCCGGTTTCGCGGCGGGCGTCGCCGGGCAGATGGTCTACGCGCCGGCGGAGGCCGAACAGCCTTAGTCAGGTGCACAGCAGCTGGCGCCGATGCGGGCGGCGGCGGGTCCCGATCGGTGCTGTAATACCCGCCGCATGAGTTCCAATCGCCCGACCGACCGCGGCCGCGACGACGAGTCGAAGCGGCTCGATCCCCTGCTCGAGGTCCGTGAGAAGCGCAAGGGCAAGCGGCTGGGCGACAGCTACGTTCGCATCGTACGGCCGTTCGAGGACGAGTTCGAGCGCGGCGAAGAGGGCAGGCTGATCGCCTCGGAGCGCACGGTGCTGGGCCGAACCGGTTGGACCTCGGCGCTGCGTCGGATCCGCACCGTGCTCATCGGCCGTCCGATCTCGAGCGACCACGAGCAGCACGAGCGGCTGACCAAGGTCAAGGCGCTCGCCATCTTCAGCAGCGACAACATCAGCTCGTCCGCCTACGGACCGGAAGAGATCCTGCGCGTCCTGGCCTTCGCGGGCGCCGGCGCCCTGAGCCTGACCCTGCCGATCGCCGGGCTGATCATCGCGATGCTGGCGATCGTGACCATGTCCTATCGGCAGACGATCAAGGCCTACCCGCTCGGCGCCAGCAGCTACCTCGTCGCCAGCGACAACCTGGGTGACAGGGCGGGGGTGCTGGCCGCCTCCGCCCTGCTGATCGGCTACGTGGTGACCGTGGCCGTATCGGTCTCGGCCGGCGTCGCTGCGATGACCTCGATCGTCCCCGACCTGTACCCGTACCGGGTGGTGGTGTCGGTGACGATGGTGGTGCTGCTGACGCTCGGCAACCTGCGCGGCATCCGCGAATCGGGCTCGATCTTCATGGCGCCGACCTACCTCTACATCGTGACCATGCTGGCCATCATCGGCTATGCGCTCCTGCGGTCCGCTACGGGCGACCTGCCGGCCTACGTGCCGCCACCGGGATGGGCGCTCGAGGAGGGGACCCAGGCACTCGGCCTCTTCCTCCTGCTGCGCGCCTTCAGCCAGGGCGCCGTGGCGCTGACAGGGGTCGAGGCCATCAGCGACGGCGTCCCCGCCTTCAAGCCCCCCGAATGGCGCAACGCGCGGACCACCCTGACCTGGGCGGCGGTCATCTTCGGCATCCTCTTCCTGGGCATCGCCTACCTGATCACGACCCTCGGCATCGTGCCCGACCCCGACGAGCAGCAGACGGTCCTCTCACTGCTGGTGCGCCACGTGGTCGGCAACGGGCCGATCCTGATCCTGGCCCAGGTCGCCACTGCCCTGCTGCTGGTGCTGGCCGCCAACACGAGCTTCGCCGACTTCCCGCGCCTCTCCTCGTTCCTCGCTCGCGACGGCTTCATGCCTCGCCAGTTCGCCTTCCGCGGCGAGCGCCTGGCGTTCACGACCGGGATCGTTGCCCTCGCCGGGCTGGCAATCCTGCTGCTCGTCTCGTTCGACGCCAGCGTCACCGGCCTGATTCCGCTCTACACGCTGGGCGTCTTCCTGGCCTTCACCCTGTCGCAGGCCGGCATGCTGGTGCGCTGGTGGCGTCGCCACGAGCCTGGCTGGCGGCCGGGGCTGGCTATCAACGGGCTGGGCACCATCACGACCGGGGTCGTGGCGGTGGTGGTCGGCTCCAGCAACTTCTTCCAGGGGGCATGGATGGTGATCATCCTGGTCCCCGCGCTGATGGCGTTGCTGCTGGGGATCCGCAGCCACTACGGCACGGTGGCCCGCCAGATGCAGGCGGTGCCCGGCAATGACGACGACATCGAGCCCGACCCCATCGTGATCGTGCCGCTGGCGCGCCTCGACCGGCCCGCCCGCCGTGCGCTGGCCTTCGCGCGCACCATCTCGCCGCACGCCACCGCGGTGCACATCACCAACGATCCGCACACGGCGGACCAACTGCGCGAGGATTGGCAGACGCTCGGTGGGCCGATGGAGCTGGTGGTCGTGGAGTCGCCGTATCGGGCCCTGGTCGGTCCGTTGCTGCGCTACATGGATGCGCTGCAGTCACTGCACCCGACCCGCCCGATCGTGGTCGTGCTGGCCGAGATCGTGCCACGACATTGGTGGGAGAACCTGCTCCACAACCAGACCAGCCTCCGCCTCAAGCTGCGCCTGTTCGGGCGCAAGAACACGATCGTGGTCGACGTCCCGTTCCACCTCGACGACTGAGCTTCGGGCGGGCCTCGGTCAGGCGACGAAACCGAGCACGTTCCACACGAAGATGGCGTAGGCGTGGACCGCAGCGCCAAAGAGGATCGTGGCCTTTGGGAACCAGCCGATCCGCTCTTTGAACGCGATGGCCAGCAGGAGCATGAGCAGCGGCATCACGTCCAGGATGCGCCGGTAGCCAAACTGCGCGAAGCCCCACGTCCCCCACATCAGGTCCGGCAGGATGACCAGCGTCACGCTGAGCCACAGGACGACCACCGGGCGACCGCGCGCCTGGAGGCTCCAGAAGATGAACGGCGCGGTCAGCAGAAGCGAGGCCCCGGTGATATTGGGCCGGAGGAATGGGGGCTCCGCCACGATGTCGAAGAACCGGAGGAACATCACCTCGAGATGACGCGGGATGTAGCTGATGGACATGAGGCCCTCGGTGAACCACGGCTCGTCCGTGATGAGCAGGCCCGCGTCACCCGACGGGATGTGGGCGTAGCCGAAGTCGAATGGGCTGCCGAAGCGCGCGATGTTGTAGCCGGCGAGCGCCAGCGCCGGAACGGCCAACCCGGAGAGCACCAGGATCCATGACCGTCGCGGTCGCCAGCCATCGCCGTACAGGGCCAGGACGGCAGGCAACGCCAGCCCCACCGGCACTCGGGCCCCCGCCGCGAGCCCGAGCATGAGACCGCCGACCACCTGCCACTGGCGCCGCACGGCGAGGTTG
>JALYNS010000231.1 GCA_030773035.1 Chloroflexota bacterium | reverse complement strand
ACCGTGGTCTTCTCCGGAGACCTGGGGCGCAACGACACCCCGATCCTGCGCGACCCGACGCCGATCAGCCACGCTGACTTTGTCCTGGTGGAGTCCACCTACGGCAACCGTGAGCATGCCCCGCACGAGAAGGCGATCGAGGAGCTGGTCGCGGCGATCGACGAGGTGGCAGCCGATCGCGGCGTCCTGTTGGTGCCGGCATTCGCGATCGGGCGGACGCAGGAGGTGGTCTGGGTCCTGGACGAGCTGGTTCGCACCCATCGGATCCCGCGCCTGCCGCTCTACCTGGACTCGCCGATGGCGAGCCGCGCGAGCGACGTCTACCTGCGGCACCCGGAGGACTACGACGAAGAGACCGCCCGGCTTCTGCGGTCGGGTGACTCGCCACTCGTCTATCCGGGCGAGGCGTACACCAATGAGGTCGAGCAGTCGAAGTCGATCCGCGCCCAGCCACGGCCGCTGATGCTGGTCGCAAGCTCGGGCATGCTGACCGGCGGGCGGATCATGCACCACCTGAAGGACTTCCTCCCCGATCCCGCCTGCACGCTCCTCTTCATCGGCTACCAGGGCGAGGGGACCCTGGGCAGGCACATCCAGTCCGGCGCCAAGGTCGCGCGCATCGACGGCGACGAGTACCCGGTCCGCTGCCGGGTGCGGGTCATCTCCGGCTTCTCCGCCCACGCCGACGAGCACGAGCTGGACGACTGGCTCGGCAACTTTGCGAAGGTCGGCGGCACGAACGGAGCCGATGGCCGGCCGAAGCGCGTCTTCGTGGTGCACGGCGACCCCGACGCGGCGCAGGCGTTCGCAGCACGAATCCAGTCGGAGCTCCACCTCCAGGCGCACGTGCCCAGCCATCTCGAAATGGTCCAGCTGCGCTGAGGCTTGCGCGGGTTGGCTAGGATGCCGCGCATGGCCGATCGCCCGTTCATCTCGTTCATGACCGACTTCGGCGTCGGCTCCAGCGCGCCGTCGGTCTGCCGCGGGGTGATGCTGGGCATCGCGCCGGACGCCCGACTGGTGGACGTGACCCACGCCATTCGCCAGTTCGCGGTGCGCGACGGCGCATTCCTGCTGGCGAGGAGCGTCCCCTACTTCCCGGTCGGTGTCCATGTGGCCGTGGTCGACCCCGGCGTGGGAACCGCCCGTCGCCCGATCGCCCTGCAGGCGGCCCGCGGCGACCTGCTGGTGGGGCCCGACAACGGCCTGCTGCTCCCGGCCGCGCGCGCGCTCGGAGGGTTGGTGGCGGCCCGAGCCCTGGAGAACCGGGCACTGTGGCTTGAGATCGTGTCCAACACCTTTCACGGGCGGGACATCTTCTCGCCGGTGGCGGCCCACCTGGCCTCCGGCACGCCCTTCGATCAGATCGGGCCTGCACTCGACCCGTCGACAGTGACCGACCTCGTCCTGCCGATGGCCACGCCCCGAGACGGCGGGCTGGACACCTCGGTCCTGCTGATCGATGCGTTTGGCAACTGCCGGCTGGCGGGCGAGACGAGCGACCTGACCGCCGCGTTTGGAGCAATGACCAGCGGCCGCCAGTTCGACCTGGTCCTCCCGGACCGGGCAGCGGGGCGGGTCCCGGTCGCGTGGGTGGCAACCTTCGGCGAGGTGGCGGTTGGTGCGCCGCTCCTGTTCGAGGATGCGGACTACGCCGGGCCGGCCCTGGCGGTCAACCAGGGCTCGGCGGCCGAACGCTTCGGCCTGGAGCTCGACAGCCCGGTCCGCCTCGAGCCGGCCTGAGCCGACCCTCTACAGGCGTCCGGCCGCGATGATCCGCTCGAGGAACTCGCGCGTTCGCTGCTCCCTCGGCGCGCGGAAGATCTGCTCCGGCGCGCCCTCCTCGAGGATCCTGCCCGCGTCGAGGAAGAGCACACGGTCCGCGATATCGCGGGCAAACGCCATCTCGTGCGTGGCAATGATCATCGTCATCCCCTGCGCGGCAAGCTCGCGAATGACACTCAGCACCTCCGCGACGAGCTCCGGGTCAAGGGCGCTCGTGATCTCGTCGAGCAGGAGGATGTCCGGCTCCATCGCGAGAGCGCGGATGATCGCCACGCGCTGCTGCTGGCCGCCCGAAAGGCGGTCGGGGTACTCGAGGCGCTTGTCCGCCAGGCCGAACCGATCAAGCAGCTCAGCTGCCTGGTCGTTCGCCACCGTCCGTGATCGGCCCAGCACCTTGCGCGGAGCGAGCGTGACGTTGTCGAGCACGGACATGTGCGGGAAGAGGTTGAACGCCTGAAACACGATCCCGATGCGGCGACGGATCCGGTCGACGTCCACCCCGGCCGCCGTGATCTCTTCGCCCTCGACTACGATCCTGCCCGCCTCGATCGGCTCAGTCAGGTTGATGCAACGCAGGAGGGTTGACTTCCCGGAGCCGGATGCGCCGATCACGCATACGATCTCGTGCTCGGCGAGCGTCAGGTCGATGCCGCGCAGCACGTCCAGCTGCCCAAACGACTTCCACAGGCCCGCGACCTGGAGGGCCGCACCGTTTGCGCTCATCAGCTGCGCCCCCAGAGCCTGCCGCGCCGCGATGCTGCCGACTGAGCCGTGACAGCGGCCGCGTAGCGGCGATCTCGCTCGCGGGCGACCAGCCAGTCAGTGAAGCGGGCGAGCGGGATGGTGATGGCCAGGAAGACCAGGGCGGTGACCAGGTACGGCGTGAAGTTGAAGGTCGCCTGCACCCGGATCTGCGTCTGCCGGAAGATCTCGGTCACGCCGATGAAGGAGACCAGCACGGTGTCCTTCTGGAGCCCGATGAAGTCGTTGAGCAGCGGCGGGATCACCCGTCGGACGGCCTGCGGCAGCACCACATAGCGCAACGCCTGCAGCTGCGACAACCCGAGCGATCGCGCCGCCGCCGCCTGCGACGGATGCACCGACTCGATCCCGGCCCGGTAGACCTCCGAGACGTAGGCCGAGTAGAGCAGGGTCAACGCAACGACGCCCCAGAAGAACGGGTCGCTGGGAACGCCCGGCAGCCGCAGGCCGGGGACGCCGAAGCCCAGGACAAAGATGACCAGCAAGCCCGGCACGGCACGGAAGAAGTCGGCGTAGAGGGTCGCGATGAGGCGCAACGGAAAGAAGACGGGACCCGGCAGGCTGCGGAGGACCGCCAGCACCAGGGCGAAGGCCAGGATCAGGATCTCGGCGATGACGAACAAGAGGACGTTGACACCGAATTTGCCGATGATCCCCGGCGCTGAGGCCGCGAAGTTCTCGCCGTCCAGGAACGCGTTGCGAACCCGCTCCCAACCGGGCGAATTGACCACCAGCAGGGCCAGCAGGGTGAAGACAACCGCGGTCGAAACGGCGGCGATCGCCAGGGACCGCCGGCCGGATGGCCCGCGGCGACGCACGGGCGCTGCGTCAGGAGCCGGCGGCGGGATGTCGTCGACGAGTTGGTTCTGTGGCCCGCTCAAGGCCTGCGGCCGCTACTCGGAGATGAACGGAGCGTCCAGGAAGTCCGCCATCCATTCCTCGGCGAGGGAATCCAGCTCGCCGTTCTCGCCCATCGTCAGGATCGCCTCGTTGACGCAGTCGGTGAGCGGGCTGTCCAGGTCAAGCACGAAGCTGAAGTGCTCTTTCTCTCCCGGATCGGACGGGAACTGGCCGACCACGACACCATCCGACATTTCCACGTTGACGATGTAGAAGGCGGTCGCCAGGTCGAACACGACCCCGTCCACCTGCCCGGCCTCGATGGCGGCTTTCGCCGCGGTGTTGTCGTCGTAGACACGTGGCTCCTGCGTTGGCTGGATCTTGTCCTGGATGTAGGTCAGGCTTGTCGTGTTGCCGGCCGCGCCGAGTTGGAACTCGGCGACCTCCGCGATGCTCGTGGCGGCGGCGAGCTCGGACCCCGCAATGGTCACCAGCGCCTGGTTGCTGAAGAAGTAGCCCTCGCTCATATCCACGGCCTGCGTGCGCTCCTCCGTGAATGACACCTGGGCCAGGTACACGTCGAAGTCCTTCGGGCCGGGAGCGATCGCGTTGTTGAATTGCACCGGAGCCCACTCGACTTGCGCCTCGCCGAACCCAAGCTGCTCGCCGAGCGCGTAGGCCATGGCGCTCTCGAAGCCGCGGCCGTTGGTCGGGTCGCCGAATTCCCATGGATCCGTAGGCGTCTCGCTGTCCGTCGGCTCCGAGAAGTACGGAGGAAATGCCGGGTTATCCGTGCCAACCGTCAGTACGCCATCCGTCTTGGTGGGAAGGCTCCCGGCGGCGCAGGCGGCTGAGCTCGGTCCCGCCGAGGCGGCCGACGACTGCGCGGAGGGCGACGGGCTCGCGGCGGTGCACGCCACCAGGACACCCGCAAGCAGAGCGAGGCCGGTTACATGGGCGGGTCGTGGGGACTTCGGCATCAGCTTCCTTCCTGCGATGTCAGCGAGTGCCCGAGAGTGTACCTCCATGAATCTTCGATTGGCATTCGCGTCATCGACCCGCTCGAAGGGGAGGCCATCGGCTGCGGCCGGCTCGAGGCCAAGTGCGCGCGGATGTGTGTGGATGAGACGTGGATAACTCCACGGTCTTCCCGAAAACTCGTGGAGAAGTCCCCTAGGCAGCGCCGACCGCAGCCCCTACAGTTCTGTTTGTTCCGGAGGAGCCGGGCCACGGTCCCGAGATTGCATCAAGGGGACGGGGCGAGGCCCCTCCGGGACACTTTTATGCCCATTTTCAGCCGGGCATGTGCTCAGGGCCGCAGCAGCCACGACCGATATGACGGTCGGAAGCCGAGCCCGCGCAGCGCCTCCCCGAGGGTCGATTCGGCCGGCGGCACACGATCGACGCGCTCCAGACGCAGCTCGCGAAGCGGACCCGTCGGGGCAAGCAGCCGGGGCAGCACCGCCAGCGACAGCCGGGCAACCTCGGGGTCGCCGAAGGCTGGCAGGGTGATCAGCCCGCGGCCGCCACGCTCGACGAAGAGCGCCGGGGCGCCATCGGCCAGCACGACATAGGCACCGGGCGCCCGGGCGAGTGGCAGTCGCTCGGCGTCCGCGTCACGCGGCCAGGCCAGCGTGCCACCGTACGGCTGCGCGGGGTCAGCCGCCGCCAGCAGCAGGATCTCGGCGCCGCCG
>JALYNS010000230.1 GCA_030773035.1 Chloroflexota bacterium | reverse complement strand
GACC
The DNA here is from genome assembly GCA_030773035.1 of Chloroflexota bacterium. GTDB lineage: Bacteria > Chloroflexota > Limnocylindria > QHBO01 > QHBO01 > CF-167. The sequence continues at coordinate 6,286 of JALYNS010000230.1, read as the reverse complement.
GGGTCACCGTCATCTCGCGCTCCGGCGCGCAGCATCACGCCGTCACAGTCGACGACTCGTCGCAGATCGAGGGGGTGAGCGGCGAGATGGACATCATAGCCATCGAGGAGGGCCAGTTCTTCGACGAGGGCCTGCCCGCTGTCGTCGAGCGCCTGGCCGACCTTGGCAGGCAGGTGCTGGTGACGGGGCTCGACCAGGACTACCGGGGAATCCCGTTCGGACCGATGCCGCGCCTCATGGCGCTGGCCGACCAGGTCACCAAGCTGACCGCCATCTGCGTGGTGTGCGGCGAGCCGGCGACGCGCACCCAGCGGCTGATCGACGGGCGGCCGGCGCCTGCGGACTCGCCGCTGATCGTGATCGGCGGGTTGGGAGACGAGAAATACGAGGCCCGCTGCCGCCTGCACCACGAGGTGCCGGCCGCTGGCAACTAGGCAAGGGCGTGGCGGAGGGGGTGGGATTCGAACCCACGGAGGCTTGCACCTCAGCGGTTTTCAAGACCACCGCATTCGTCCACTCTGCCACCCCTCCCCGGGACGCAATCTTACCGGCGAACTGGCTGTTCTGTAGACGCCCATGCACCTGGTCCGATCTCTCGGCGTCGACGGTCTGGAGTGGACGCGGGACGCAGCGTTGACCTGACCGGCCGCTCCATGGGCGATGGCGTCGACACCAGCCAAACGTTCAGGCCGTGAATAGGCCCGTACCGATGGCGGGTCGTCCGGGTGACCAAATCATACCCACGTCAGGCCATTCGGTAGGTTGCGGGGATGTGCCTCGCTGGGAGACATTCTCAGCGCGGGGTCGCCCGGTTATCCGATCCAGCTCCCTCGCGTGCCAATGAGTGGTCTGCAAAGGATGCGGATGAAGCCCCGCGACGCATGGCATCGAGGCCTCACCCGCTTCGCGGGGAGGGATCGACCACGCCGCACCGTGCCCGCGCTGTTCGATACACGATCGTGGCGACGCTTCCGACGGCCACAGCCGGATACGGCGATGCTCGCGATGGCGGTGGCGGCCGTGTGCCTGATGGAGGCTTGGGTGGTCTTCGGCGGGGCACGCAGCAACACCGAGAACGCCGTTACGAGCTTCGCGGCACCGCTGATCGACCTCGTCGCGGCGGTGTTGGTCGCCCGAGCTGCCCGTTCTGCCACTGGGTTGCGGACTCGTGTCGCCTGGGCGCTCATCGCCCTCGGCATGCTGGTCTATGCCGCAGGCGACGGTATCTGGGCCTGGGTTTCGATCGTCCAGCACGCTGATCCGTTCCCCTCGGCGGCCGACGTGGCATATGTCGCGTTCTATCCAATCGTCGCCGGCGGACTTCTGCTCTTCCCCGCCCCGTCACGCGCCAAGCGTGAGGCGATTCGCCTTGCAATCGACTCGGCGATCGTCGTCGTCGGCGGAGGCATGGTCATCTGGCAAAGCCTGTTGCTGCCGGCGTTGGCGGCAGCCGAACCGGACCCGATTACCACGGGCTTGGTCCTCGGCTACCCGATCGGCGACCTCGTCCTCCTGTTCGCCGTGGCGACGATCGCACTGCGGCGCCCCGGCGGGATCGCACCTCGGGCGCTCGTTGCGCTCGTCGCCGGGCTGGGGCTCATGTTCGTGGCCGATATCGCCTACGGTGAGCTGACGCTGATGGGCATCGCCCAGGCCGAGTGGGTCGACCTCTTCTACTTGGCTTCGAGCCTGGCCATCGCCTGCGCGGGCTACCTGCAGGCGAATGCCGTCGCATTGCCCAGCAACGAGGAGGCGGACGCACTCAGCCGCTGGCTGGTGGTCCTGCCCTACGCCGGCCTGGCCGCGGGGTTTGGCGTGATGCTCGCTGGTGCGAATGGCACTGTCAGTGGATCGGAGGCCACCCTGCTGGTTGGCGCGGTTGTCCTGACCATCCTCGTCCTCGTCCGTCAAGAGATCACAAATCGCGAGAACGGCGAGCTGCGGGCAGACCGGGTGCGGCGCGATAGCGAGGCGCACTACCGCTCGTTGGAGGGCCAGGCGACCGACGCTGTCTTGCTGGTGGATACCGACGGGGTGGTGGCGTACGCCTCGCCATCGCTGGAACGGGTGCTGGGTCTCCAGAACGCAGCCCTGCTCGGAACGCGCATCACCAGGCTCGCCCATGCCAATGACGCAGTAGCACTCGAGCAGTTGATCGCCGACACCGCCGCGGGGCGTCCGGTCGATCCGCTCGAATGGTCCCTGTGGGGCGCAGATGGCGTTTGGCGGGAGGTCGAAACCATCTCCGCGAATCTGCTCGATGACCCGACGGTCGGCAAGATCGCGCTTACCACCCGCGACGTGCGCGAGCGCAAGGCGCTCACCCAGCAGCTCACGCGCGCCGGGTTCCATGACCTGCTGACCGAACTCCCTAACCGCGCCCTGTTCATCAACCGGGTCGGTCAAGCCCTGGTGGGCGGCATCAGGAGCGGAGAGCCGACCGCGATCCTGAAGCTCGATCTCGATGGCTTCACCCGTCTTAACGACAGTCTCGGCCACGCGATCGGCGATCTCGTGCTTCAGACGGTCGCACAGCGCGTGAGCGGCTGCATCCGCGCCGCGGACACTGCGGCACGACTCAGCGCTGACGAGTTCGCCGTGCTGCTCGACGGCCGCGGCACGGTGAGCGATGCGATGGAGGCGGCTGACCGGATCCGCGAGGCGCTCCACCAGCCAATGACGCTCGGCGGCGCGAGCATCGAGCTGACCGCCGGCATCGGTATCGCCACCAGCGAGGAGGCCGGCGACACGACCGACCCAACCGTGCTGACCCGCAACGCGCACGTCGCGCTGGCAGCCGCCTGCCAACAAGGTCCAGACCAGGTGGTCGTCTTTGTCCCATCGATGCAGCAGGCGCTCGAAGACCGTTTCGGGCTGGAATCTGACCTGCGCCGGGCGGTCACCGAGCACCAACTCGTCCTCGACTACCAGCCGATCGTCGATCTCGCGACGAACGAGCTGGTGGGGGCCGAAGCGCTCGTCCGATGGGACCACCCAACGCGTGGCCGAATCGCCCCCGACGCTTTCATCCCCCTTGCCGAGGAGACCGGGTTGATCGGGGAGATCGGGGGCTGGGTCCTGCGGACCGCCTGTGTTGACGTCGCCGCCTGGGCGCGCTGCGCTCCCAGGCGCGTGCCGCGCGTGTCGGTCAACCTCGCCTCGCTACAGGTGGCCGATCCCAATCTGCCGTGGACCGTCCAGTCGGCGCTGGCCCAAGCGGGTGCCGCCCCGGGCTGGCTCACCCTGGAGCTCACGGAGCGCCAGCTCGTGCTGGACACCGCGGAGGTGCTTGCGCGCTTACATGCGATCCGCGCCCTCGGGGTCCAGATCGCGATCGACGACTTCGGAACCGGCTACTCGTCGCTTGCATATCTCCAGCAGTTCCCCATCAACACCATCAAGATCGACCGCTCGTTCGTCACGCCGCTCGACGACCCGGACCAGGGCTCGGGGCTGGCTGCCGCCATCGTCGAGATCGGCCGCGCGCTCGGCATCGGGACGATCGCGGAGGGCATCGAGACCGAACGCCAGCGCGAGCGCCTGCTGGCGATGGGCTGTCCGCTCGGCCAGGGTTACCTCCTCGGCCGACCACTCGACTCTGCATCGATGCTCGAGCTGGTCGCCGCGAGCGCCTTGCCGGTTGAACGCGCCGCCTGATTTCGGTTGTCCTTCACAAATCACGTGTCGGGTATCGGCCCAGGGCGTACAGGCTGGCGTTCTCGTCGCACATCACAGAGAGCGCTCCGACGTGGCGCAGCTCGTTTGATGACCTGGGAGTAGCCCTCAGGAGTAAGGATCCCCTGAATACTGGGGCGGTCCGGTAGCCCCACGGCTACTGTTACGCGGACGACCCGACTCCCCAGACGGAGGACCGATGACCACCCTTCCCGGAGATGACCCGCTCGTGGCCGCGCTCGCCGAGCAGCTGCAATCGATGCGAGCGGCGGAGCGTGACGTTTTCGGCGTGCTGGACCCGGTCGTCCGCGATCGACCGATGCGCCCCGGCGACTGGTCGCCCAAGGATCACCAGGCACATCTGACCGCATGGAAGGGGATCCAGACGGACCGCATCCTTGCCGCCCGCCGGGGTGAGACGCTGGCAGCTGATACCCGTGAGACCGATGAACGCAATGCCGAGCTGCAGGCCCTGCGAGCGAGCTGGTCCTGGGAGGAGATCGTGCAAGAGGCGGACGATGTCAGCACGCGGCTGGAGGCCGAGATCGTGGCGGCCGGTTCGGCGCTGCTCCTCGCCACGGACGGGTTGATCGGCCGGATCTATGGGAATAGCTCCGCACACGCGCTGACTCACTTCGCGTGGTTGGCGGATGCCGGCATCGGCGTTGACGAGGCTCGGGTGGCTGCCTTCCTCGAGGAGCATGAACGCCACCTGGTCGCAGCTCCGCTGCCCGATGCCGATCGCGGGGTCAGCATCTACAACCTGGCCTGTGCCCACGCCGTGGCGCACCGACTCGATCGTGCGCGCTCGCTCCTGCGCGTCGCATTCCAATTGCGGCCGGACCTCGCGGAGTTTGCGAAGGAGGACCCGGACCTGTCCGAGCTGCGCGACGAGCTGCCATCACTCCTCGCATGACGGCGGTTGCTCAGATGATGGAGGCGGCTCCGAAATGCGCCTGCAACGCAGGTGGGATGCGAACGGAGCCATCGGCCTGGAGGTGCGTCTCCAGCAGGGCGGCGTAGGTGCGGCTCATCCCGAGGCCCGAGCCGTTGAGCGTGTGGAGCAGCTCGGGTCGGGCACCGGGGCCTGATCGGTAGCGCAGGTTCATGCGGCGCGCCTGGAAATCGGTGTAGTTGGAGCAGGAGCTGACCTCGAGCCATTTCCCGACCCCGGGTGACCACGCCTCCAGGTCATAGCCCTTGGCCTGCGAGAAGCCCAGGTCGGCGGTGCAGCGCTCGACCGTGCGATACGGGATCTCGAGCGCCTCGAGCACCTCTTCGGCGTCGCGGGTGAGCGTCTCGAGCTCGTCATGCGAGGTCTCGGGACTGACGAACTTGACCATCTCGACCTTGTCGAACTGGTGGACGCGCAGCAGGCCGCGGGTCTCCTTGCCCGCCGCTCCCGCTTCGCGGCGGAAACAGGGCGTGTACGCGGCGTGGTAGATCGGCAGCCGCTCGGCAGCCAGGATCTCGTCGCGGTAGACGTTGGTGACCGGCACCTCGGCGGTGGGGATCAGGTACAGGTCGTCCCGCTCCACGACGTACATCTGGGCCTCCTTGTCAGGGAGCTGGCCGGTGCCGCGGGCTGAGGCGGCATTGACCAGGATCGGCGACCAGAGCTCGGCGTAGCCGTGCCGCTCGGCGAGCTCGAGCATGAGACCGATGAGCGCGCGCTGCAGGCGCGCGCCGGCCCCCGTGTACAGGATGAAGCCCGATCCGGCGATCTTCGCCCCGCGCTCCAGGTCGAACAGGGCGAGCCGCTCCCCGATCTCCCAGTGGGGAGGTGAGGATCCGGCTGCGGCGGGCGCGCCCCACGAGCGAACGACCGGGTTGTCGTCGGCGCCCGCGCCATCCGGGACCGATGAATGCGGCAGGTTGGGGACGAGCAGGAGATCGGCCCCGATGGCGGCGTCGAGCTCACTCTGCTCCACGGCAAATGCGTCGATCCGCATGGAGAGGGAGGCCATCCGGCCCGTCAGCGTCTCCGCGTCGGCTGTGCTGCCGGTGCGCATCAGCTCGCCCAGCTCGCGATTTCCGGCGTTGCGCTCCGCGCGCAGGTCGTTCGCCTCCGCCTCGAGGGCGCGGCGCCGCGCGTCGGCAACGAGGAGGCGGTCGATCGGCTCGGTCGGCTCTCCCTTGCGCGCCACGGCGAGCTTCACCCCGTCGGGATCCTCCCGGATCAGCTGCAGGGAGATCATGAGCTGAGGGTATCCGGCGCGGCCGCGGCCCGCAGCCGCTCGACGACGAAGGCCGGTTCCAGAGATGCCAGCAGCCAGCCGGCGCGCGGTCCGCTCGCCTGCCCGAGGAAGGCCAGGTAGATCGCCGCGAAGACCCGTCCAGGGGAGAGATCCGCGGCGCGTGCCGCGTCGAAGATTGCCGCCTGCAGCGATTCGCCTTCCCAGGCCGTCGCCTTGTCCAACGCTTCGGCCAGGCTGGCCAGCGCGACCCGCTGCTGGGGCTCCAGGTCGGTGGCGGCCGGCGGCAGGGCCTCTCGGCGGACCTCGATCCGAGCCTGGTCGGGCGCGTAGCTGTCCAGCCAGGCGCGCGCGGCCCGGCTGCGCTCCTCCAGGATCGCGACCTCGGCCTCTGTCAGCGAGTCCCCCTTCTCGGC
>JALYNS010000229.1 GCA_030773035.1 Chloroflexota bacterium | reverse complement strand
CCGGGCCCGGCCGGCCCGCTCCAGGCCCTGGCCCCCATCGCCCGGGCCCTCGCGGATCTGGTCGTGTCGGGCCGGAGCGTCGAGATCGGCAAGTGCGCCAACCCGCGGTGCCTCCTCTTCTTCCGTGACCGGTCCCGCACGCGTCGCCGGCGCTGGTGCTCGATGGCCGTCTGTGGCAACCGGATGAAGGTCGCCGCCCACATCCGGCGGCGCGGACGCCGCCGCTCCGCCTAGCCTGCTTTGCCCTTGACAGCCCCCGGGGGGCGAGGGCAAGGTATGGTCCGACCAGCCGACCAGCGGCTCACCGGACGCGCGTTTCGAGGAGGAAGGGCATGGCTCACTTCACCTGCGAGGTCGTCTACCGCGGCATCTTCCAGAAGAACCTGGCGGCCAGGATCTGCCGGGGCATCGTGCTCTCGGCACGCAAGGCCGGCCGCTGGGGGATCGCGTTCGGGCGCTACGGGGACAGCCCCCAGCGCAACGGCATTCCCGCCAAGGACTTCGCCATCGTCGCGGACACGCAGGAAGAGCTCGAGCAGAACATGGCCCGCTACGAGCCCAAGGAAGTGGACGTCACCATCTGCGTGGACGACACGCTCTCCAAGGGCGTCGAGTCCTGGGCCTGGTACGGCCTGCAGCCGATCAACCGGCTGACCGTCTCCGGCGGCACTGTGCTGATGACGTCGCTGCAGAACCCGGCGCAGCTCCTGAAGGATATCCACAAGAAGGACGCCCCGTACAACCTGGCCCTCATCCGGGCCAAGGCCTCCTTTTCCGGGCTCTGGGTCTACAAGGAAGACCATACCGAGGCGCGGATCCTGGGCGCCCTGGCCAAGATCCAGCCCGAGTTCCTGTCGCTCGACGCGGTCTGCCAGGCGATCAAGGAAGCCGAGTGGGGCTCCGATCTGAAGGTGGCCTCGGCCCGCAAGGCTCACGAGCGCCTCGAGACCCAGCCGATCAAGATCACCGAGGGCAACGCGGAGACCCCGTTCTCCTTCGAGAAGCCCAAGTGGTGGGAGATGCGCGAGGGCGTGACCATCCCGGCCATTCCCATCGGCAAGCCGATGGAGGGGGGCAAGGGCTACGTGCCGGAGCGCAACCCGTACTTCAAGAAGTTCACCACCCGCACGATGCGGCCGGTGATCGACTTCGACAAGTGCGTGAAGTGCACCCTCTGCTGGATCCAGTGCCCCGACTCCTGCTTCGACGTGACCCCGGACGGCCTCTACGACGCCAACATGGAGTCCTGCTGCGGCTGCGGCGTCTGCGAGGCGGTGTGCCCGGCCAAGGACTGCGTCACCATGGTGCGCGAGGACGCCTTCGAGGACAACGCGAGCCAGTGGGACATGTGGCGGACCGACAAGGCCACCTACAAGACCTGGATGACCGACAAGATCCACAGCAAGGAGCACATCACCCGCTCCCACGGCTTCCGCTTCCGCGGGCAGTACGAGGAAGAGATCAAGAAGGAGCTGGAGTCGGGCGGGATCGAGATCACCGCGGGCATTCCCGGCGAGAACGCCGGGTCCAAGCAATAGGCGAGGAGACAGACCATGGCGGTGGAGACGAAGCCCGCGGGAGCGGTAGCCGATCACAAGGAGATGCTGATCTCGGGCAGCGAGGCCTGCGCCGAGGCCCTGACCCTGGCCGACCTCGACGTGGTGACCGCGTATCCGATCCGGCCGTACGACACGGTCATGCAGGCCATCGCCAAGAAGATCGCCAACGGGCAGCTGGTGGCCGAGTACATCGTGGCCGAGGGCGAGCACAGCCAGTTCGAGATCGTCAAGCACGCCTCCACGGTGGGGGCGCGCGTGTTCTGCGGCTCCTCCGGCGTGGGCTGGATGTACGCGATGGAATGCCTGACCGTCACGCCCCCGCTGCGGGTGCCGATGGTCTGCATGGTCGGCAACCGGGCGCTCGACGACCCGGGCGCCTTCGGCGTCGAGCACAACGACGCCCTGGTCGTGCGGGACCTCGGCTGGTTGCTGATCTGGGTGGACACGGCCCAGGAGATGCTGGACACCACGCTGCTCGCGTATCGCATCGCGGAGGACCGCCGCGTGTTCCTGCCGATCGCGATCTCCGCGGACGGCGCCTTCCTCACCCACTCCCAGACGATCTGTCAGGTCCCGAGCCGGGCCCTGGTGGACAAGTTCCTGCCG
>JALYNS010000228.1 GCA_030773035.1 Chloroflexota bacterium | reverse complement strand
GGAGCCGGATTGGCCTCGTGCTCGTGGCGGGTTTCCGCTAGATCGTCAGCCGCACCGCGGGTCGAGCGGCGAGCACCTGAGCGTGTCCCTGCCCGCCCCGCCGCTGACCCGGTCCTTGCCCTTGCCGGGGATGATCGTGTCCTTGCCGCCCCCGCCGCTGAGGATGTCGTTGCCGACCCCTCCGCAGATCACGTCCATGCCGCCCTTGCCTTTGACGGTGTCCTTGCCACCGAGCGCGACGATCACGTCGGCGCCGTTGGTGCCCGGCAGCGTGTCCTTCCCCGGGCTGCCGACGATGGTCGCGAACTTGCCGCCGCACTTGGGCGGGACGACCACCACGCCGTTGGCCTCGGAGAGCAGGTTGCTCGCCGGGGTCACGACCTCGGTGATTGCGCCCCCGTTGTTGACCCTGAACAGGCGGCCGGCTGCCCCTGCGGCGTTGCTGTTTCGGTCTCCGACCACCAGGTTGCCCGAGGTCTCGAAGGCCAGCGCGCCGGGCACGCTGCTGCCCCCGAAGAACGCTCCTCCTGCGAGCGTGCTGGTCGCCAGCGTCGGCAGATCGACGTTGATCAGGCTTCCGTCGCCGATCCCGCCGGAATCGCCGATCACGGCATCGCCGTTGGGTCGCAGCACGATTCCGCGTGGATCCGTGAGCGGCGGCCCGTTGAGCAGGGGGAGCTGGGCGCCGGTCACGGCATTGACGCGCAGCAGGGCTCCCGTGACGCCGGAGTTGACCACGAGCAGGCTGCCGCTCTGCTCGACCGCGATCCCGCGAAGGTCCGTGATGCCCCCGCCGGATGCCACCAGGCGCTGTGCGCCGGTCGCGATCGTGATCTCGACGATGCGCCCCGGGGCGCGTTCGGCCACGTAGAGCAGCTTTCGGTCTCTCGAGAGCGCGAGCGCGTGTGGGTTGACGAGCAGGTTGCCGTTGCCGAGCACCGTCTGGGCGCCGTTCGTGACCCGGACGACCTTGCCGTCGACGGTGGCGGTGTTGGTGGGGCCCTGGTCGGCGACCACATAGTCGTTGGACCCGAGGCGGACGATGCCCTCGACCGCCCCCAGGTTCCCGCCGGTGGTGATCGTGCTCCGGACCCCTGCCGGGGTGAAGGAGTAGATGGTGTCGGTGCCGGGCACGGCGAAGTCGGTGACGATGTATTGGCCCGGCGTATCGGCGACGGCCGCCGGCGCGGAGAGCGCCGCAACGGCGAGTGCGGACGCGCACCCCCGGATGACGTGCTTAAGCCTCATTTCAATGCCTCCCTGGTCTTGGCTCCTAGATGTGAACGCGCGTACTCTCGTCACTCCGGCCCGCGTTGTCAAGTCCCGGCGGGCGGTCCGCGTGGCACCCTGTGGGCATGATCGATGAGCTGGTCAGCCAGATCGATACGCGCTTCGCGGAGTTGGAGCGGCAGATGTCCGATCCTGAGGTGATCGCGGACCGGGAGCGCTACGCCGAGGTGGGGCGGGAGTACCACCAGCTTGAGGAGGCTCATCGGCTCGCGAGCGAGTACCGCAGCCTGAGCGGAGACCTGGAGGGGGCCAGGGAGCTGCTGGAGGACGGTGACGACGCCGAGCTGAAGCAGCTGGTCGCTGAGGCGCCGGGGCGGCTCGACGAGCTCGCGGAGGAGATCCGGCTGGCGATGGTCGAGCGCGACCCCAACGACGACAAGAACGTGATCGTGGAGATCAGGGCCGGCACCGGCGGCGACGAGGCGGCCCTGTTCGCGGGCGACCTGCACAAGATGCTGACCCGCTACGCGGAGAACCGCGGCTACGGGACCGAGTCGCTCTCCTCCTCGGCGGCCGACCAGGGCGGCTTCAAGGAGAGCACCTTCGCGATCAAGGGCGACGGGGCGTACTCAGTGTTCAAGTACGAAGGCGGCACCCATCGTGTGCAGCGGGTGCCGAAGACCGAGTCCCAGGGGCGCATCCACACCTCGACGGCGACCGTGGCGGTGCTGCCCGAGGCCGAGGATGTCGACGTTCAGATCGACGCCAACGACCTCCAGACCGACGTGTACCGCTCCTCCGGCCCGGGCGGCCAGTCCGTGAACACCACCGATTCGGCGGTGCGCCTCACCCACAAGCCGACGGGCATCGTCGTCTCGATGCAGGACGAGAAGTCCCAGCGGCAGAACCGCGAGAAGGCGATGAGGGTGCTGCGGGCACGGCTGCTCGAGCACCAGCTCGCCGAACAGCACGCCAAGGAGGCCTCCGAGCGCAAGGCCCAGGTCGGCAGCGGCGAGCGCTCCGAGAAGATCCGCACCTACAACTTCCCCCAGG
>JALYNS010000227.1 GCA_030773035.1 Chloroflexota bacterium | reverse complement strand
GATCACCGCCGCGGGGATCTCCCGCAGGCGCTTGCGCAGGTCGAGCGCATCGCGCAGGCGATCCGCGGTCGCCTCCAGCTCAGCCCGCTGGGCGGCGATCTCTAGCCGCGTTTGATCAATCGTTTCGCCCACGCGACCTCCTCCCTGACCGATGCCATCGTCTCCTCGGGCGGCCCGATCTTGATCCTGCGGAAACCGCGCCAGACGAGCAGGGCGGCGATGACGAGCAGCAGCACGGTCACGATCAGTGAGACGACCCAGCCGGGCCAGCCCAGGAGTGCCGCCACGAGCAGGATCAGAAAGAGCGTGAAGGAGAACAGCGCTGCGAAGACCAGGGCAAGTGCTATGCCGAACATCACGGCCGCGCCCCGCGCCTGGGCCAGCATCGCGCCGATCTCCTGCCGGCCATGCTGGAACTCCAGCTTCGCCAGCGCGATGAGGCCGGAGACCAGCCGACGGGCGAGCGCGAAGGCGCTCAGCCTGGGTTCGTCGGTCTCCTGCTCGGGCATCGCGTCTCGATTCTAGCAAGGGCGGCCCGCCGACCCCCTGACCCACCCAGCCAGTGGCTCCGCTATCCTTCGCCGCCAATGGCCAAACGACGCACATCGGGCATTCAGCGCCGATCCCGCGCCTCCGACGAGGCGCTGTCCCGGCGCCTGGGGAGCGGACGGGGGCCCGCGCTGGACTGGCGGCTGCTGTCGATCGCCGCAATCCTGGTGCTCGGGACCGTGATCCTGTTGATCATCTTCCTGTTCGGTCGTGGAGGCGCCAACGGAGGCGGCTTCGCCGGCGAGCCACAGGTCGACGACGGCCAGACGCACATCCAGGAGGGGACCGCTGGTGGAGGCTACAGCTCCCTGCCGGCCACATCGGGCCCGCACTGGAACTCCGCTGATTCGCCTGGTCCCTGGGGGGTCTACTCCAACGCCCAGGCCCAGGAGCGGCTCATCCACAACCTCGAGCACGGTGGGATCGTGATCTGGTATCAGCCCTCGCAACTCGACGCCGCGGGCGTGACGGCACTGACGACCTACGTGACCCAGCAGGTCAGCACGGCGCAGTTCAAGGTCATTCTGACGCCTTGGAGCGGAGCCGATTTCGGCCACCCCATCGCCGTCACGGCCTGGAACTGGCTTCTCTACCTCGATACCGCGAATGTGGACGCCGTGCGCACCTTCCTCGACGCGCACTACGGCGACGCGCCTGAGCCATTCGGCGGACCCGCTCAGCCGGGCACCTGATCCTTGACCGGGCCCGGTTGACCCCTTTCGCGCGCTCCGCCATGATTCGCGCGGGCGGCTAGCTCAACGGCAGAGCAAGTGACTCTTAATCACTAGGTTCAGGGTTCGAATCCCTGGCCGCTCACCACTCACTCAGAGCACGAAACCGGTTCCCCCGCGATGGTGATAGGGGCCGGTTGCTCAGTGGCGCTTGGGACGAGTGTTCGAGGTCACCCAGGCCTCAGCGGTCGTTCGTCCCCGTCAGTCCGGCGTGTGCTCGACGATGACTTCGATGTCGCACATCACGGTAACTCCCCCTAGTTGGCGAGCGGGGCAGGTGCGGGCGAATTCAGCCCGATAGGGCGCCGCCTCGAACCCCCACCCGGCCGCGATCGTCGGAGGATAGACGCCGAATATCCCCTGGGAGCCGACATACCAGTTGGATGTCTGAGGAAGGTATTCGCCAGCGTAGAAGAAGTGGTCGAGCGCCTCGAAGGAAATTTCCCCCGGGTCGACATCTAGTTTGAGGCTGAGCGCTATGGGCTCTGATCCGTCAATCGGCGTTACGAAGGTCATCCCAGTGATGCGCGCCTGGGCCCGCTTCGAGGTCTGGATGTTTCTCAACGTGGCATGTTGCCCCGATTGGGTCAGGTCGAGCTTGCTGACCTCAACCTCGGCGAAGCCGTAACCGACGTCCGTGCTCGACAGCCCGAACGGCAGATCCCCATCGGCTCTGAACCGGACCAGAATCTCGCTGGCGAACTCCTGTGCTGCTCGCTGGGGGGTCTGTAGGAGGTCTAGTGTGGTGGTGAGCTCCACCCGCCATCGGCCGCAGCGCACGAGGCGGTCCGTGCCTTCCTGCGTTTGCGCGGCGGTAAGCGGGAAGTCCCAGATTGCGCGCTGCCGCACCTGGCCCAACAGGAACGTCGCGAGGCGGGGCCATTCGCCTATCGCGGCGCAGCGCTGGTACTCCTCATCGAGGCACAGGTTCCAGACAAGGTCGAAGAGCGACGACGGGATCGGGCGTCCGAACTCGGCGTACAGCTCCTCGTCGTCGGCGATGCCCATGAACTGGAGCTGCTGCTCCCAGGTCAAGAAGGCCTGTATCGCGGCCTGCGCCTCGAAGCAACCGTTACCCGCGAGCGCGAGGCGACCGTCGAGGAGCACCTCTTCGACGTCGTAGCCCTCCATGATGTTGCGCGCGAGCTCTTGCAGCGAAACGACCGGGAGGCCGCGCTCCTGGCGTTCCTTGTAGAGCCCCACGAGCTGGGCAATCTCGGACCGGAGGAAGCGCTCCATGTCCCTCTGCTTGTCATTCGCGAAGACCCGCCAGTCCTCCATCTCGAGCGGCCAGACCGACCAGTAGCCGCTGAAGTGGCTGATCTCGAAGGTGATCGTCGTCTCGGTCGTGTCGGCGAGGAGGACGGCGGCGTCCTCCCCGTGCCCGAGGTAATCGCCGGTCGCGATGCCGGCAGGTGGCAGCGCAACGGCGGGCGTCATCGTGAGCGTTGCCGGCACGACGAGCTGGAGACCCTCGGGTTCGAGCTCGACGCCCAGCATGTGCTCCAGCGAACCATCAAGGCTGCCGAAGCCCGTGAGCTCGTTGAGCGGCGTCAGCGTGATCGTTGTCAGAACGGCCAAGGCCTCGGGCGGGATCTCGAGCCGGTACGTAGCGCCCGCCGGTCCGCTGGCCTCGATCGCGCCGCCCTCCCAGCCGATTTCGGCGGAGACGGCGGACGAGGTCGCGAGGCTGGGCTGGAGGTCGCGCGGGTTTGGCGGATCAGTCAGGAACCCGGCTTCGTCGCTGGGATTCGCAGCAGCCGATTGCGGCGCGGAGTCGGATCGCCCGGGCGTGGGTGCCGGGGCAGAGCAGCCCGCGACGACCGTCATAGCAACAACCGTCGCGATCAACCGGCGGACCATGTCCGACGCCCTCTCCCTCCCCGCGCAGGGCACGCGCGGAATGGAGGGAGGCTACACCCGCTCAGGACGATTGAGAAGGGTCGCAGACTTCCAACCGGGCTCCCG
>JALYNS010000226.1 GCA_030773035.1 Chloroflexota bacterium | reverse complement strand
TGTCCGACGTTCGCCGCATGGCACGTGAGAGATGGGAGACGGCGCGCGTGACGGACATCATGACCCGCTTCGCCGATCTCGCCAGCATCGGGCCGGATGCCGAGCTGGAGGGGGCCCTCAAGCTCCTCCAGGAGCGCGAGGTGAACCAGCTGCCGGTGGTGACCGATGAGGGTCGCACGGTGGTCGGGCTGCTGACGCGCGCCGGCATCCTGCGGCTGATCGAGGCCCGCATGCGCCTGGGCGTCTAGCCCGATGATCTCGCTCGAGGAGGCGCGCGACCGCATGCTGGAGCACGCACACCTGACCGATCCGGAGAGCGTGCCGATCGCGGTGGCTGCTGGTCGGGTGCCGGTCTCGTTCGTTGTCACGGCAACGGTCGACGTGCCGCCATTCGCCAACTCGGCGATGGACGGCTTCGCCCTGCGGGCCGCGGATGCCCCCGGCGAGCTGCTCCTGGTCGGCGAGGTGGCGGCGGGCGCGAGCTCCCTGCCGGACGTGGCTCCCGGGACGACGGTGCGGATCATGACCGGCGCACCGATTCCGCCCGGCACCGACGCGGTGGTGCCCCTCGAGGCGGCCGAAGAGCTCGGGGACGATCGCGTTCGCCTGCCGGCGGCTGCGGTCCACGGCTTCGTGCGGGCAGCCGGCCACGACACCCGGCACGGCGATCGGGTCGAACTGCAGGCGGAGCCGCTCTCGCCTGCGAGCATCGCGGTGCTCGCGTCACTCGGCAGCGGGGAGGTCGAGGTGCGCCGCCGGCCGATCGTCGCGATCCTCTCCACCGGCGACGAGCTGGTGACTCCGGGCGAGCGACTCGGCCCCGGGCAGCTCCACGACGCGAACTCCGCGTCCCTGGCCGCCGCCGCGCTCGAGGCCGGGGGACAGCCGCTGCTCGTCCCAGTGATTCCGGATGAGCCCGCGGCGATCGAGGCCGCCCTCAGGAGGGCGGCGGGCGAGGCCGACGTGCTGGTGGTGAGCGGCGGGGTCAGCGTCGGCCGGCATGACCATGTCCGAGCCGCAATCGAGCGACTCGGCGAGCTGACCTTCTGGCGCGTTGCGGTGCAGCCTGGCAAGCCGCTCGCCTTCGGGTCGATCGCGGAGCGGCCGGTGATCGGGCTGCCAGGCAACCCCGTCAGCGCGCTGGTGACCTTCGAGCTGTTCGTGCGGCCGCTGCTGCGGGCCATGCTGGGGCTCTCCGGCGATGGGCGGCTGCACCTGCCTGTGCGCCTGGTCGAGCAGTCCCCCAAGGATCCGCAACGACGCGCCTACCTGCGCGTGGTGCTGCGCCGCGCCGGGGAGGGCTGGGAGGCGCGCCCCGCCGGGGGACAGGGATCCGCCCAGCTGCGGCCGCTGGCGGCGGGCAATGCCCTGCTGGTGGTGCCCGAGGGCGAGCGGGCGGGAGAGGCGGGCGCCGTATACGATGCCATCCTGCTCGGAGGATTGGCGTGAAACCGTCGCACCTTGGCCCCGATGGGGCGCCGCACATGGTCGACGTGGGGGAGAAGCCGATCACCGCGCGCCGCGCCGTGGCTGCCGCGAGGGTGCGCATGCGCCCCGACGTCCTGGGCACGCTCCTCGATTCGGGCGGCCCCAAGGGCGACGCCTTCGTGGTGGCGCGCCTGGCCGGTATCGCCGCCGCCAAGAGCACCTCGCTGCTGATCCCGCTCTGCCACCCGATCCCGCTCGACCAGGTGGAGGTGGAGCTGACTGCTGATCGTCAGGCCGGTCTGGTCGCCATCCGTGCCGAGGCCCGGGCCACAGCGCGGACGGGAGTCGAGATGGAGGCGCTGACGGCCGCCAGCGTGGCGGCCCTGACGCTGTACGACATGGCCAAGGCGCTCCAGCGCGACATCGTGGTCGAGCGGGTCGAGCTGCTCTCCAAGGAGGGCGGCCGCAGCGGCAGGTGGTCACGCGAGGGGGCCGTCGTGGCGCAGGCAGCCCCTGCGCCCGGGGCGCACGAGGCAACCGTGGTCACCTGCTCCACGCGGGCGGCCGCCGGTGAGCGGGCGGACGAATCGGGGCCGGCGCTGCTCGAGGCGCTGCAGGCAGCCGGTTTTGACGTGGCGCCCGCGCCGATCGTGTTGAGCGATGACGAGGACGGGATTGCGGCAACCCTCGCGCGCCTGGCCGATGCGGGTGCTCGGCTGATCGTGACCAGCGGCGGCACCGGGCTGACACCGGGCGACCGCACGCCCGCCGCCACGCGGCGCGTCATCGACCGCGAGATCCCCGGCCTGGCCGAGCTGATGCGCGCGGCGGGCGTTGCCTCGACCCCCATGGCGGCCCTCTCACGCGGCCTCGTCGGGGCGCGCGGCGCGACCCTGATCCTCAACCTGCCGGGATCGCCGCGCGGCGCCCTCGAGTCGCTGGCCGCCGTCCTTCCCGTCCTGCGGCACGCCCTTGAGCAGCTTGCCGGCGGCGATCACTGACTGAGCTGCCGCCGGGTAGCATGGCCGGCGTGGAGGTTGGGATCCCGCTCTATCCCCTGATCGTGGTGCCGGCCGCGCTCGCCATTGCGCTCTTCTGGCGCCGTGCAGGCCGCCACCTGGCCATCTTGCGCGCCGGGAGGCCGATCGACCGCACCGACCAGCCGCTGCGCAGGATCTGGGGGGTGCTGGTCTACGTCATCGCGCAGCGCCGCCTTCTCAACGACCTGTGGCCCGGGCTCATGCACGCCTTCATCTTCTGGGGCTTCCTGGTCCTGCTGGTCACGACCGGCAACTACTTCACCAACGGGCTGGTCGAGGTGATCCTGCGCTGGCCGCTGGGCGGTATCGCCTGGTTCGCCGCGGTGGCGGTCGCCAACCTGTTCATCGGGCTCGTGCTGGTGGCCCTGGCCTATGCCGCGTGGCGGCGAATCGTGACGCGACCTGCCCGCCTGGCCCTGAGCCGCGACGCCTTCGTCATCCTTGCCATGATCCTGGGGGTGGTCGTCACCGAGGTGGCCGGCGACGCGCTGCGCTTCGTGGCTCACCCGGACGACCCCTCCCGTGGCTGGGCAGTCCTGGCCGGCCCCGTGTCGCTGCTGCTGGAGCCACTCGGAGCGGCGACCGCGGCGACCGGCTTCGGGATCTTCGCCTGGCTGCACATCGGCTTCGTGATGGCCTTCGGCACCTACCTGCCCTACAGCAAGCACCTGCATATCCTGACCAGCGAGCCGAACGTCTACCTGCGCAACCTGGAGCCCCGCGGCGCGCTGCGCAAGATGGACCTCGAGGCGGAGCCGGCCCCCGGCGAGGAGCTGGTCTTCGGCGCGAAGGGCCTGAAGGACCTCAGCTGGCGGCACCTGCTCGACGGCCTGTCGTGTACCGAGTGCGGCCGCTGCATGGAGTTCTGCCCGGCGTCGATGACGGGCAAGACGCTCTCCCCGAAGCACTTCATGGAGGGACTGCGCGACCAGATCGTGGCGGCCGAGACGGCGCTCGCCGCCGCCGCCGGAGCGCAGCGTGCCGCCAAGGGTGGGGCTTCCGGCGGGATCGAGGCCGCCGACGCGTCCATCAACCTGGCTCGCGAACGGGCGGTCGAGGCGCTCGCGCTGCCGCTCGTCGACAACGCCATCCCCGAGGAGGCGGTCTGGCAGTGCACGACCTGCGGCTGGTGCGTGGAGGGCTGCCCGGTGCTCATCGAGCACGTAGACACGATCGTCGAGATCAGACGCAACGCGGTGCTCGAGGAGAGCCGCTTCCCGAAGGAGCTCAACGCGGCCTTCCGCAACATGGAGAACGCGGGCAACCCGTGGGGCCAGCCCAAGTCGGCGCGCCTGGACTGGGCCAAGGGGCTCGACGTGGACGTCCTGGGCCAGGCCGATGGAGCCCGCCCCGCCGCCGCTCGCACCGATGGCACCCCCTGGCGCACGATCCACGCCACGCGTCCGTCCGGCGAGCTCGACGGCCGCATCCTGTTCTGGGTCGGGTGCGCCGGCGCGTTCGACGATCGCAATCGCAAGGTGGTGCGAGCCATGGCCCAGCTGCTTCGCCAGGCCGATGTGCCCTTCGCGGTGCTCGGCCCGCAGGAG
>JALYNS010000225.1 GCA_030773035.1 Chloroflexota bacterium | reverse complement strand
TTCATGGAGGGACTGCGCGACCAGATCGTGGCGGCCGAGACGGCGCTCGCCGCCGCCGCCGGAGCGCAGCGTGCCGCCAAGGGTGGGGCTTCCGGCGGGATCGAGGCTGCCGACGCGTCGATTGGCCTGGCCCGCGAGCGGGCCGCTGAGGCGCTCGCCCTTCCCCTGGTCGATCACGCCATCCCCGAGGAGGCGGTCTGGCAGTGCACCACCTGCGGCTGGTGCGTGGAGGGCTGCCCGGTCCTGATCGAGCACGTCGACAGCATCGTCGAGATCCGACGCAACCTGGTGCTGGAGGAGAGCCGCTTCCCGAAGGAGCTGAATGCCGCATTCCGCAACATGGAGACCGCCGGCAACCCGTGGGGGCAGCCGCGCAGCGCCCGCCTCGACTGGGCAAAGGGGCTCGACGTGCCGGTGCTCGGCGCCGATGGCGAGTCGGGTACCACCGCAGCGGCCCACCGCGGGGTCCTCTACTGGGTCGGCTGCGCGGGCGCCTTCGATGACCGCAACCGCAAGGTGGTGCGCGCCATGGCGGTGCTCCTTCGGCAGGCCGACGTGCCCTTCGCCGTGCTCGGCCCGCGCGAGACCTGCACCGGCGATCCGGCTCGGCGGGCCGGCAATGAGTACCTCTTCCAGATGCTGGCCGAGGAGAACGTTGCCACGCTGACCATGGCCCATGATCAGCACAGCGTGCGCACCATCGTAGCCAGCTGCCCGCACTGCTTCAACACGATCCGCAACGAGTATCCGCAGTTCGGCCTGGCCGGCGTGGAGGTGATCCACCACACCCAGCTGCTGGACGCGCTGGTCGCCGATGGACGGCTCCGTCCCGATCGCGACAACGAGGCGGTCGTCGCATACCACGATGCCTGCTACCTGGGCCGCTACAACCACGTGTATGACGAAGGGCGGCGCGTGGTCGAGGCGGTCCCGGGCCAGACGGTGGTAGAGATGGAGCTGCACCATCGCAAGGGGCTGTGCTGCGGCGCCGGGGGCGCCCGGATGTGGATGGAGGAGCGCGAGGGGCAGCGCATCAACCACCGCCGCACCGAACAGGCGCTGGCGACCTCGCCCAACGCGATCGCAACCTCGTGCCCGTTCTGCCTGGTGATGCTGCGCGACGGGGTGACCGACCTCGACCGGGCCGACGTGGCCGTGCGCGACGTGGCCGAGCTGTTGGCCGACGCCACCGGGGCCTGGGCGCTCGACGCCGCCGATCGCAGCCCGAGCCGCGGATTCCGGAGGATCTGGCCCTAGTCTCCACCGATCGTGACCGGAGCGTGGCGCGATCGGCTAGCATCCGCGGAAGTGCCGATGGCGTAGGAGGGTGCAGGTGACCGTGGGCGAGCGACGAGAGGTGGACCGCGGCCGGGTCAAGGCCATCGTGGAGCGTGAGGAGACGGCGTACAAGGCACGCACGCCCCGCAGCGCGGAGTTGCACGCGCGAGCCAAGCAGTCGATGCCGCTCGGCGTGGCCAGCTCGTTCCAGACCTATGACCCGTACCCGCTCTTCATCAGCGAGGGGCGTGGCTCGCGGATGTGGGACGTGGACGGCAATGAGTACCTCGACTTCGACATGGCGCTCGGCGTGCTCGCGGCCGGCCACTCGCACCCGGCCTTCGTCGAGGCAGTCCAGCGCCGCGCCGCGATCGGCACCGCCTTCACCTTCCCGATCGAGGAGCAGATCCTCGTCGCGGAGGAGCTCAAGCGCCGCTTCCGCGCCGACCTGATCCGCTTCAGCAACTCGGGCACCGAGGCGACCATGGACGCCATCCGGGTCGCGCGCGGCTTCACCGGTCGCGAGAAGATCATCAAGTTCGAGGGCGGCTACCACGGGCATCACGACGACGTGCTGGTGAGCATCCAGCCGCCGCGCTCCGCGATCGGCGAGATCGAGGCGCCCGTCACCGTCGTGACCAGCGCTGGAATCCCGCGCAGCCGGATCGCCGACACGGTCGTGGCGCCCTTCAACCAGCCGGAGATCGTCGCGCAGATCCTCGAGCGCCATCGGGGCGAGATCGCTGCAATCATCGTCGAGGCGGTGCAGTTCAACATCGGCGTGGTCCCCCCCGAGCCGGGGTTCCTCGAGCGTCTGCGGGAGCTGGCCACCGAGCATGGCGCGGTGTTGATCTTCGACGAGGTGAAGACCGGGGTGGTGATCGCCTACGGCGGGGCGATCGAGTACTACGGCGTGCAGCCGGACCTCTTCTGCCTGGCCAAGAGCATCGGCGGCGGGACGCCGATCGGTGCCTTCGGCGGGCGCGAGGAGGTGATGCGGGTGATCGAGGGTGGGGCCAAGGCCACCGTCGTCGACACCAGCCTGAATTATTCGTCGTTCGGCGGCTCGGCCAGCGTGGCCCACATGGGGACGATGAACGGCTCCCCGCTGGTGATGGCCGCTGCGCTGGCGGTGCTGACCAAGGTGCTGACCCCCGATGTCTACCCGCGTCTCCAGGCGATGGGTGATCGGCTCACCCTCGGCAGCCAGGCGATTGTCGATGAATTCGGACTCCCCGGCTACGCGATCAATGTCGGGCCGAAGGGGATCGTCATGTTCGCCCCGCAGCGGGTCACCGGCTATCGCGACTTCATCGGACTTGACGACGAGCTGTGGGCCTCCTCCTTCTGGTTCCTCCTCAACCGCGGGATCCTGATCCCACCGGCCCCGGACGACCAGTGGACCCTCTCGGTGCAGCACACCGATGACGAGGTTGACCGCTACCTGGCCGTCTTCCGCGAGTGGGCGATCGAGGTGGCCGGCTAGCCGGCCAGCGGCGCCATGCTTGAGCGATGGGCTCGCCCACTCTCCCGCCTGTGGAACGCCGCGGCGAAGGTGGTCGACGCCTTCTTCCGGGTCCTCGGCCGCCCCGGCAAGCTCGTCCAGGACCTCCTGAACGGCTCGTGGCTCGGCCACTCGCTGCATCCGGTGGTGGTCGACGTGGTGGTCGGCGGCTCGACGGTCGCGCTCCTGCTCCAGCTCCTCGCCTGGTTCGGCGTGGCCGACCTGCGCGTGGCTCTGCTCTGGGTGCTGGCGCTGACCTGGCTCGCCGGCATCTCGGCGATCGTGACGGGGCTCACCGACTTCAAGGACACGGCCACCGGCGACGAGCGCAACGTGGTGGGGCTCCACGGCCTGATCAACATCGGCGCCACCCTTGTCCTGATCGCGGCATTTGGAGCTCTCTGGGCGGAGGCCGATGGCTTGGCCGGCTGGCTGATCGTGGCGGGATTTCTGGTGTTGAGCGTCGGCGCCTTCATGGGCGGCCACGTCGTCTTCAAGTACGGCTACATGGTCAACCACAATGCCTTCGCGCACGGCAAGAAGGCGAAGGAGTTCACTGCCGTCCTGCCGGTCGCCGAACTGGTCGAGGCCACCCCGACACAGGCGATGCTCGGGGCCACCGCGCTGGTGGTCGTGCGGCGCGGCGACCTGGTCTTCGCCCTGAAGGACACCTGCTCGCACGCCGGCGGTCCCCTCTCGAAGGGTCGGTTGGCGGCGGACACGATCGTCTGCCCGTGGCACGGATCGGCCTTTCGGCTGCGTGATGGAGTCGTTCGACATGGGCCGGCGGCGACTCGGCAGATGGCGTATCGGGCTCGCATCAGCGGCGACCAGGTCGAGGTGCAGGGACCGATGGACCCCGCGTGACCTATCGCCCCACTGCTGATCACGATGAGCTGCGCGCGGTCGTGCGCCAGCTTGCCGAGGAGAAGATCGCGCCGCGGGCGGCGGAGATCGACGCGAGCGCTGAATTCCCGTGGGACCTCAAGGAGCTGTTGGCGCGGCAGGATCTGTTGGGGACGTGCTTCCCGACCCGCTACGGGGGAACCGAGCTGGACAACATCTCGCAGGCGATCCTGGTCGAGGAGATCGCGCGTGCCGACG
Source organism: Chloroflexota bacterium (assembly GCA_030773035.1). Lineage (GTDB taxonomy): Bacteria > Chloroflexota > Limnocylindria > QHBO01 > QHBO01 > CF-167. Next base: position 85 of record JALYNS010000225.1, on the reverse strand, counting down.
CCACCACCAGCCTGATTCCGATCGTCCAGAAGCTCGGCTCGCTGCCGATCCTGGTGGATGGCAATGAAGAGCAGCAGGCTCGCTA
>JALYNS010000224.1 GCA_030773035.1 Chloroflexota bacterium | reverse complement strand
GAATAGCCGTGCTCAGCCCCACCATCGGGTGACGGCCTGCGGCGCGCCACGCGCGCCGCCGCGCGCGAAATCCCGGTGCTGCCCGGTGCTACCCTGCCGCGCCTATGCGTGTCCTCATCCTCGGGGGCGACGGTTACCTCGGCTGGCCGACCGCGATGCGCTTCTCGGCCCGTGGCCATGAGGTGTCGGTCGTCGACAACTTCTCGCGCCGCCGCTGGCACGAGCAGCAGGGCACCGACTCGCTGCTGCCGATTCGCCCGCTGGAGGAGCGGGTCGCCGCCTGGAAGGAGGTCTCGGGCAAGGGCATCGCCTCGTACATCGGCTCGATCGAGGACGGTGAGTTCCTGGAGCAGCTGATCATCGACACGCGCCCCGAGGCGATCGTCCACTACGGTGAGCAGCCCTCCGCTCCCTACTCGATGCAGAGCCGCGAGACGGCGATCGAGACCCAGTACACGAACGTGATCGGGACCCTGAACGTGCTGTTCGCGATGCGCGACCACGTGCCCGACGCGCACCTGGTCAAGCTCGGGACGATGGGGGAGTACGGAACTCCCAACATCGACATCGAGGAGGGCTACATCGAGATCGAGCACAAGGGCCGCAAGGACACGCTGCCCTTTCCCAAGCTGCCGGGCTCGCTCTATCACCTCTCGAAGGTCCACGACTCGCACAACATCCACTTCGGCTGCCGCATCTGGGGACTGCGGGCCACCGACCTCAACCAGGGCGTCGTCTACGGGATCGATACTGACGAGACGGCGCTCGACGAGCGCCTGGTCACCCGCTTTGACTACGACGAGACCTTCGGCACGGTGCTCAACCGCTTCTGCGTCCAGGCGGTGGTCGGGCGGCCGCTGACGGTCTACGGCAAGGGCGGGCAGACCCGCGGCTTCCTCAACATCCGGGACACGCTCCAATGCGTCGAGCTCGCCGTCGAGAACCCCGGCGAGCGCGGCGACTTCAGGGTCTTCCACCAGTTCACCGAGCAGTTCTCGGTCTCGCAGCTGGCCGAGCTGGTGCGCGAGTCGGCCGCCGAGCTCGGCTTTGAGGTCCACGTCGAGCACCTGGACAACCCCCGGGTCGAGGCCGAGGAGCACTACTACAGGGCCGTGAACGAGAAGCTGCTTGCCCTGGGCCTGCAGCCGGCGCTGCTCGGCGACGAGCTGGTGCGCTCGATGCTGAAGGCGATCGAGTCGAACCGCGATCGCATCGACGTGGCGACGATCGAGCCGCACACGAGCTGGAAGTCCGGCCGCGAGCGCCAGGCCGGCGTCCCCTGAGAGCCGCTGTCCAGGCTCAAGCCGTGGCTGGGCCGCCGCGTGCTCGACCGCACCGGGCACTAGCTACCATCGATTCATGCGCGCTGCGGACGCACTCATGGAGGCCCTACAGGCGGAGGGCGTCGAGCACGTCTTCGGGATCCCGGGCGGGGCGAACCTGCCCACCTATGACGCGATCTACGACGCCGACCTGACCCACATCCAGGCCCGCCACGAGCAGGGCGCGGGCCACATGGCCGAGGGCTACGCCAAGGCCTCGGGCAAGGTCGGCGTGGCGATGGCCACCTCGGGCCCAGGCGCCACCAACCTGGTCACCGCGATCGCCGACGCGATCATGGACTCGGTCCCGACCGTGTTCATCACCGGACAGGTGCGCACAGACCTGATCGGCACCGACGGCTTCCAGGAGGCCGACGTCAGCGGCATCACCCTGCCGATCGTCAAGCACTCGATGATGGTCAAGGACCCGCGCCACATCCCCGAGTACATCCACCAGGCCTTCCACATCGCCTCGACCGGGCGCCCCGGCCCGGTCCTGGTGGATATCCCCCAGGACCTCTCGCGGGCCGACATCGAGTACGAGCCCAGCACCGAGCCGGTCGACCTGCCCGGCTACAAGCCCTCGACCGAGGGCAACATCAAGCAGGTGCGGATCGCGGCCAAGGCGCTCGCGAACGCCAACCGCCCGGTGATCTACGCGGGCGGCGGCGTCATCAACGCCAACGCCTCCGAGGAGCTGCGGGAGCTCTGCCTCTCGGACGCCTTCCCGGTCACCTGCACGCTGATGGGCCTGGGCGGCTTCCCGGCGCCGCACGAGCAGTGGTTGGGGATGCTCGGCATGCACGGCACCCGCACCGCGAACTACGCGATGGACAACGCCGACCTG
>JALYNS010000223.1 GCA_030773035.1 Chloroflexota bacterium | reverse complement strand
GTCCTGAAGATCGTTGTCGACCGCCTCCTCGATGAGCTGGAGCGAGGTGAGCAGCTCGCTGCGCGGATCGGGCTGGGTCCGCCGGCGCACACGGAGATACACGAGCACCGCCAGGAGGAAGGTGGCGTAGATCAGCGGGGCCGCCGCCGGATAGAAGTAGTCGTTGCTGGTGGTGATGAACTTGCCGACCTCGTCGATGAAGAGGCCGATCCCGACTCCGCCCAGCACGGCCGAGGCCCGGTACACGTTCCGCCCCGCCAGGATGATCGGCAGCAGCGCGGCGACGAACAGGAAGAGCCCGCCCCATAGCGCGTGTGCGATGTGGAGCTCCCCGCCGCCGATGCGCGGGTAACCGGTCAGCTCGAGGAAGGCGCGGGTGGCGAGCACCGTCGCGGCAAACGAGACGAGGGTCAGGAACAGGTACCGCTCAGCCCCCTCGCGACGGACAGGCTGACGCAGCGGCACGCGCCGGATGCGGGGCGTGCTCACTCCTGGTCGTCCATGCGGGCAGCCTAGATGATCCGGTGCTGGCCCGGGGTATCCTCAGTCATCGATGCTGACTGACCGATTCGCGAGGGCCGCCGCGTACGCCATCGAGCTGCATCGGGGGCAGATGCGCAAGGCCAGCTCGATCCCCTATGTCACGCACCTCTTCGCCGTGTGCAGCCTGGTTCTCGAGGACGGGGGGAGCGAGGATGAGGCGCTCGCGGCGCTCCTGCACGACGGGCCCGAGGACCGGGGCGGAACGGCCGTGCTCGACGAGATCCGGGCGCGTTTCGGCGACGCCGTGGCGGCGATGGTGGCCGGCTTGAGCGACGCGATGCCGGCGGCGGGCGAGGAGAAGCCGCCCTGGCGTGAGCGCAAGGAGGCCTACCTGCGACACCTGGAGTCGGCGCCGACATCGGTCCTGCGCGTGTCGCTGGCGGACAAGCTCCACAACGCGCGCTCGATCCTGGTCGACCTTGGCCTCGACGGCGAGGACGTCTGGCGCCGATTCAATGCTGACCGGGCCGCGCAGGCCTGGTACTACCGCGCCCTGCTCGACGTCTTCCAGCGACGGTTCGGAGACTCGAGGAACCTGCCCGAGCTGGCGCGGGTGCTGGGCAAGCTGTTCCCCGAGCCTCAGTAGTTGGCGCGGCGACCCTCGGCGGCCTCACTCACGATCTGAGCCACGCGACGGTCTCGGGTCTCGGGCCGCTTGGCTGACATCACCCACCAGATCAGGGCCCGACGTGGCGAGCGCGGGAAGGCATCCCACTGGCGACGGGCCTCCGGGTTCGCGTCGAGCGCGGCAGCCAGCTCGGTCGGCTCGATCAGCGCCTCCGCGGCGTCCTGCATCGACCACGATCCATTCGCATGGGCGGCGCGGATCGCAGCCAGGCCGGCGTCGGCCATGCGACCCGCGGCGATGAGCCGTTCAACACGGTCCTTGTTCGAGCGCGCCCACCCGCTGCCGGGGCGTCGGGGGGTGAGCAGCTGCGCCTGGCGACCGTCGTTGAGGGTATGGACCAGGCCGTCGATCCAGCCGAAGCAGAGCGCCTCCTCGACGATCGCCTCGTACGTCAGCGTGGCCCTGCCGCTCGCTTTCGTCCATCGGGCCAGCCAGACACCGTCCACCGACGCGTGGTGCTCCGCCAACCAGGCCCGCCACGCGGCGCGTGACCCAGGGTGGACGAGCGGCCGGCCCTGGTGCTGCTCGCTCATCCGCCCAGGAGCGCCGGCTCGTCAATCGTCAGCGTCAGGGCATCGGCGTCGAGCGTGGCCTGCACGCCCAGCGGCAGGGTCGCAAGGGTGGCGCCATGTCCGAGCGGCAGCCCGTAGAGGACCGGTATGCCAAGGTGGGCAAGCCGGCCGGTGAGAACCTCCTCGAGCGTCTTCGAGCGCGGCGACGAGGTGAAGTCGTCCCACTCGCTGCCTGCCATCTCCCCCACGACCACGCCCAGCACCCCGCGCAGCTTCCCGACCTGCTCGAGGTAGAGGAGCGCGCGGTCGAGGCGAATCGGGGCGATGCCGACCTCCTCGATAAAGAGGATGGCGCCGTCGAGCTCAACCTCCCAGGGGGTGCCGATGGTGTAGATGAAGTCAAGCAGACATCCCCCGAGCAGCCGCCCGCTGGCCCGTCCCGGTGCCAGCCCGATCACGTTGAGGCGATCGAGGTCGGGTGGCACGTCGCCGGTTGTCACCCCGGACAGAACGCTCAGCAGTCGATCAGTTGTCAGGGCCGGCGGGCTGGGCACGCCCACCATGGTGAGGCTCGGCCCGTAGAAGGTGGCAAGGCCGATTCGGTTGAACGCCACATGCAGCGCGGTAATGTCCGACAGCCCGATGAAAGCCTTTGGCTGCATCGCGATGGCACCCATGTCGAGCAGCGGGATCACCTGGGCCGAGCCGTACCCGCCACGCATGGTCTGGATGGCGTCGATCTCCGGATCGGCGAATGCCTGCTGGATGTCGCGCGCGCGGACCTCCGGCGATCCGGCGTGCCAGTCAGCCTGCTCGAGCGCGCCTGGCATGAGCCTTGCCCGGTAGCCGTGCGCCTCCCACCAGGCGAGGCCGCGCTGTACCTGCGCGCGCGACTCGGCCGGGCTGCCGGGGGTGACGATGGCAATCGTGGAGCCCGGAGGCGCCGCCTTGCCAAGGAGTGTCATACGTCAGAACGGTACACGCGGCGCCAGACGTGGTGGACGGCTCTCCGACAAGCGGTCAGAGGTCCGCGGCGAAGGTGTCGCAATCGCTGGCGTCGCCACCATCCAGGCCGGTCCGGAACCACTCCTGCCGCTGTGCCGAGGAGCCGTGGGTCCAGGTCTCGGGATCCACCTGGCCCTGGGTCTGGGCCTGGATCCGGTCGTCGCCCACGGCCGAGGCGGCGTCGAGCGCCTGCGCAACCTGGTCAGGGGTGATCGGGTTCAGGAAGCCGGTCTCGACCGCGTTGCTGGCCCATACCCCGGCGAAGCAGTCTGCCTGGAGCTCGGTACGGACTGCCCGGCTCTCGGCCCCGGCGCCGCCGGCGCCGGACTGGAGCGTCCCGAGCAGGTTCTGGATGTGGTGGCCGTACTCGTGGGCGATGACATACGCCTCCGCGAACGGACCGCCCTCCGCCCCGAACTGGGTCTGGAGCGTGTCGAAGAAGCCCAGGTCGATGTAGACGCCGGCATCCGGCGGACAGTAGAACGGCCCGACCGCGCTGGTCGCCTGGCCGCAGCCGGTATTGACCGCGTCCGTGAAGAAGGTGGTTGGCGCCAGCACGTAACCGTCCAGCGCAGTGCCCCAGTAGGCCTGGATGCTGTTGACGTAGCCGATGATCCGGCAGTCGTCGCGCGCGTTGGCATCGATGTCGGTCCGGCATTCGTCGGTGAGGTCGTTCGGCTGCTCGTTTCCGACGGTGGTGCCATTGAGAACACCGGTCAGCGTGGCCGCATCCTCTGGAGTGCCCCCCAGCAGCAGCACGACCACGAGCACGACGACGCCACCGAGGCCGCCCCCGACCGCCAGCGCGCCGCCGCGACCGCGGAGATCGCGCACCTGGCCCGGGTCGAGGCGGGTGCCCCGTCGGAAGGTCATGGACGAACAATACCGCGATCCTGGCCATGCTGGTCTGCTGTCAGAGGTTAGGCTGCACAGGTGAGCGACGAACACGACCATCACGGCCACGAAGACCATGACGATCACGAGGGCCACCACCACGGCCACGAACCGGTGGCCCTCGACCCGCAGGAGCATCGTGCTGAGGCGGTCGCACTCTTCAACGGCGTCTGGCAGATGCTCGATGCGGCCGACCGAACGGCGGCGCAGGACGACCAGATGGTCCACGCCGCCCACGCCTCGCGCTGGCACTGGTCGCAGGCCGCCGAGCTGGGCGGCGACGAGCAGCTGGCAGTGGGGGAGTGGCAGTGCTCCCGGGTCTACTCGGTGCTGCGTCGCGGCGAGCCCGCCCTGCACCACGCTCGGGCCTGCCTGGCGATCTGCGAGAACCCCGGCTTGAGCGGCTGGGTCGTGGCGGCTGCCTACGAGGCACTGGCCCGTGCCTCAGTCGTGGCCGGCGACATTGGGGAGGCACGGGCATGGCTGGGGCGCGCGCAGACGGCCGTCGCGACGATCGCCGATCCGGATGACCGCGAGGTGATCGAGGCCGACCTCGCGTCGCTTGCCGCACTGCCGGGGTTCGCCGCGGGCTAGTCGCCGCGGCTACTCCGCAGGTCGACGGGATTCCGGCGCGAGCTCGTACACGTAGGCGGTGAGGGCCACCTCCGGGACGGGCAGCCAGTCCAGTGCGGGAGCCCGGACGAAGCCGATGCGTCGATAGAGCCGCTGGGCGGCCTCCATCCACTGGGTCGTGTGCAGGTAGACGCGCAGCCGCCCGTCCGCGCGAGCGCGATCCAGGCAGGCACGCACCAGCGCTTCACCAATTCCCCGACCCTCGAACGCGGGCAGGACCGCCAGCATCCGGATCCCGCCCGCCAGAGGATCGGGCCACTCGGCATACGGCCCCGGACCCGGGACGTAGCTCACCGTGCCGGCGATCGCCCCCTCCTCCTCGACGATCCATACGTGCACCCCGGCGCTGACGCGGCCGGCGACGTCCCGCAGCTCATCCGCGTATTCGTCGAGGTCGGGGATGATCGACCGATACACGTCGACCACCAGGTCGCCCACCACGGCGTATTCCTCCGGTCGGACGTCGCGAATCTGCATGGCCAGGGGATGATGGGGCGGTGGCGCGTCCCCGCGCCGGGACGATCCGCGCTAGGCTCATCGCATGGCGCGGGTGCTCGTCCTGGGTGCGGGCTTTGGCGGGATCGCCGCGGCCGTCGCTCTGCGCGAGCAGCTCCCGGAGAGCGATGAGGTGCTCCTTGTCGATCGCCGCGATGACTTCGCGATGGGGCTGCGCAAGACGTGGGCGATCCTCGGTATCTCCCCGATCGCCTACGGCACTCGTTCCCTGGCCGGCCTGGCCGCACGCGGCATCAACGTGATCCGCGGCACGATCGAGCGCGTCGATCCATCCAATCACTCCGCCATCGTGGACGGTACCGTCGTTGAGGCCGATGCGCTGGTCGTGGCACTCGGGGCCGAGCCGCGGATGGACCTCATCCCCGGCCTCGCCGAGCATGCCCACAATGCGTGGGATCGAGGGCACCTGGACCGCGTCCACGCGGCGGTCGATGCCTTTCACGGGGGCCGGGTGGTGGTCGGCATCTTCGGCGTGCCATACCCCTGCCCGCCTGCGCCCTACGAGCTGGCCCTGCTGCTGAGCGAGCGGTTCGATGCCCGCGGGATCGATGCCCGGCTCTCCGTCTTCGCGCCCGTTCCGATCGTCCTCCCGATCCTCGGCGCCGCGACCTGCGCGACGCTCGACCAGCGCCTCGAGGAACGCGGCATCACCTTCCAGCCAAGCCGCGTCGCGACGGCGGTGACCGATCGGGCCGTCCAATTCGGGCCCGGCGAGGAGATTCCCTTCGACCTCCTGCTGGCGGTGCCGCCGCATCGGTGCCCATCGGTCCTGGTGGAGGCGGGCCTCGCTCCCGCCGGGGGTTGGGTGACCGTCAACCGCGCCACGCTGGAGACGGATCACCCCGGCGTCTACGCCATCGGTGACGCGACGGTCATCCCGCTGGCCAACGGGATGCCGTTGCCGAAGGCCGGGCTGTTCGCAGAGAAGGAGGGCGAGGCGGTGGCTGCGCGGATCGCGGCCAGCCTGCGGGGTGATGCCCCGACGGCCACCTTCGATGGGCGCGGCGCCTGCTTCCTGGAGATGGGCAATGGGGAAGCGAGCACGATCTCCGGCGACTTCTTCGCCGACCCACCGGCAACCGAGCTCTCGGCACCGAGCGGGGATCTGCGCGCTTCAAAGGAGCGCTTCGAGATGGACCGCCTCGCGCGCTGGTTCGGCACGTAGCCGACGCGTGACGGCCGGTCGGGCTATCCTTCGCGCCAGGCGGCTCCGAGGCCAGTCGCCGTTACCGATGGAGGGCTCTTCGCGCATGGATCTCCTGGAACGAATCGACGCGCTCATCGCCGAGCGCCACCTGCTTACCCATCCGTTCTACACCAAGTGGCGAGAGGGGACCCTGTCGCGCGAAGCGCTCCAGGAGTACGCGCGCCAGTACTACGCCTTCGAGGCGACCTTCCCACGCCTCCTTTCGGCGCTGCACTCGCGCTCGGAGCGGCCTGACGTGCGACAGTCCCTGCTCGACAACCTGTGGGACGAGGAGCATGGCGAGGTGAACCACGCCGAGCTCTGGCTGCGCTTCGGCGAGGGGATCGGGGCAGAGCGATCCTCGGTGCGCTCCGCGACGCCCAACGAAGGGACGCGCGCCCTGCTCGACAGCTACTGGGCGGCCGTCTCTGATGGCCCGATCGCGGCTGGGATCGCGGCCCTGTACGCCTATGAGGGGCAGGTCCCGGAGGTTGCCACGGAGAAGATCCGCGGCCTCGTCGAGCAGTACGGGGTCGACGACCCGCGGACGCTCGCTTTCTTCGCGGTTCACTCCACGCTCGACCTTGAGCACTCCGGCGCGGAGCGCTCGATGATCGCGGACCTGGCCCCGTCACCGATCGACGAGGAAGCGGTGCTGGCCTCGACTCGCGCCGCGCTCGACGCGTGGTGGGGATTCCTCGACGCGGTGAACGTCTAGCTCGACTCTCGAACGACTCGGCTGGCCCATCAGCCGAGGGTCTCTTTCACGAACTCGGCCACCCTGTCGAGCGCCTCCTCGAAGATCGGACCGATTCCGTGGCCGAGCCCGGGATAGACGATCAGCTCGGCGTGGCGCAGGCGCCCCACCGCCTCCTGCAGCAGCGCGATCCTCGCGAACGGGTCACGGTCACCGGAGATGAGCAGGACGGGGCAGTCGATGCGGGGCCAGTGGGCCGTGCGCTCGTCCCAGCGCTCGGAGCCGCCAGGCGGATGGAGCGGATACGAGAGCAGCACCAGCGCCCCATAGCCGTGCTCGGCCGCCAGCAGGGAGGCGACCCGACCGCCGAACGAATGCCCACCGATGGCGATCCGGCCGGAGGGCGCCGCCGCCGCCAGGTAGGCCGGCATCGCAGCCTCGGCGCGCCCCTTCGGCAGCTGCACGGCGGTGGCATGCACTCCCCGCCGCTGGAGGCCGGCAACCTCCGGCGCAAGACCGGCGGCGCTGCCGGATGCACCATGGGCGAGGAAGAGGCGTGACATCCAGGCAAGCGTAGAGCGCGTGACCGCCGAGCGTGGTACACATACCCCCAGATGACCAGCTCGGGAGCAGCACGCGTCGCGTCGCGCCCCGCCGCGGCGCTGGCGGGGATCGTCGCCGGGGGAGCTGCGCTCGGCGCCACCGAGCTGCTGGCAGGGCTGCTGGCCGGCGCCCCGTCCGTCGTCCTCGAGATCGGCGCCTTCATCATCTCGCTGCAACCGCCCGGCGCCAAGCAGATCGTGGTCGACCTGTTCGGCACGGCCGACAAGCTGGCGCTCAACGTGGCGATCGTGCTCGGGGCGCTGACCATCGCGGCGCTCCTTGGCATGCTCGGCCGATTCCGCCCCTCGTGGACCACACTGGGCTTCGCAGCGATTGCGGTGCTGGGTCTCTTCGCCTCGCTGCGCGACCCCTTGGTCGATGCGCTGCTCGCGGTGGTTGCAGCCGTCCTCGGGGTCGTGGTCGCCTACCTGGTCCTCGGCTGGCTGCTTCGCCTGGCCACTCCATCGGGCGAGGCGGAGATGCCGAACTGGGACAGGCGGCGCTTCCTGGGCTCGTCCATCGGCGTCGCGGCGTTCGCGCTCGCGGGAGGCGGTGTCGGACGGATCCTGCTCAACTCGCGGGCCGATGCGGCTCCGACTCCCGGCGCGATCCCGCCGGCGCTCGACCCGGCGGGCTCACCGCCGCCTGGGGCCGAGCTTGCGGTGGCGGGAATCACCCCGCTGGTGGTGTCGAACCGCAACTTCTACCGGATCGACACGAGCCTGCTGACGCCGCGCATCGACGCCGGCACCTGGAGCCTCAGCGTGGACGGCATGGTCGATCACCCGTTCACGCTCTCGTACGCGGAGCTGCTGGCGATGGAGATGCACGAGCAGTACGTGACGATCGCGTGTGTCAGCAACGAGGTCGGCGGCGACCTGGTCGGCAATGCGCTGTGGCGCGGCGTTCGGCTGCGGGAGCTGCTCGATCGCGCGGTGGTTCGACCGGGCGCGACCCAGATCGTCGGGCACTCCTTCGACGGCTGGACGGCCGGCTTCCCGACCGCCTGGCTCGATGAGCCCGACCGCGAGGCGCTGGTCGCGGTCGCCATGAACGGTGACCCGTTGCCGGCCGAGCACGGCTACCCGGCCCGCCTGATCGTGCCGGGGCTGTACGGATACGTATCCGCCACCAAGTGGCTGACCAAGATCGGCCTCACGACCCTGGAGGCATTCAACGGGTACTGGGTCCCGCTCGGGTGGGCCAAGGAGGCACCGATCCTGACGCAGTCGCGGATCGACATCCCGAAGCGCGGCGAATCGGTCAAGGCGGGCCAGGTGGCGGTGGCCGGCGTGGCATGGGCGCCTGATCGCGGGGTCGCCGGGGTCGAGGTGCAGGTCGACGACCTGCCGTGGGTGGCGGCCGAGCTGTCCACCCCGATCTCTGACGCGACCTGGGTGCAGTGGCTGTATCGCTGGAGCGCGACGGAGGGCGCACACATCCTGCGCGTGCGGGCGACCGACGGAGCCGGCATCGTGCAGACCGAGCGGGTGACCCGCCCCGCCCCCGACGGCGCGCGCGGCCACCACACCATCAACGTGGCCGTCGAGGCCTGAAGCCGAGCGGCTTGACGGGCGGCGCAGAATCGGGGGCGTGCCGGCTCCCCAGACCCCCCTCTTCATCGTCAACCCGATCGCCGGCAGTGGTCGCGCGCACAGGTTGGTGGAGCGGATCGAAACCTGGCTCGCCGGCCAGGGGATCGACGCGCGGCTCGTCGAGACGCGCGAGAAGGGGCACGCCGAGCGGCTGGCGGCGGAGGCCACCGGCCTCGGCCACGACCGGGTCATCACCGTCGGCGGCGACGGCACCCTCCAGGAGGTCATCAACGGGCTGCTGACCGCGGGTGCCGGCACCGATGGGGGACCCCCCGCCATGGGCGTGGTCCCGGCTGGCCGTGGCAACGACATGGCCCGCAGTATCGACCTGCCGATCGATCCCATGACCTGCCTCCCGATCGCCATCGGGGCCAGCACCCGGCCATTCGACATCGGCCGGGCGCGCGGCGCTGACGGGAGGGTGCGCCACTTCGGCGCGGCCGGTGGCGTGGGCTTCGACGCCCAGGTGGCGTACACCATGGCGGTCCGGCGGCGCTTCTGGATGCGCGGCGAGGCGGGCTACTTCGTCGCCACGCTGAACGAGCTGCGCCGGAATCGCAACGGCCACCTGCGGGTGACCCTGGCCACGGCGGGTGGGGAACGGGTCGTGACCCAGAACTTCCTCTTCGTCTGCTTCGCGAACGGTCCGTTCTACGGCGGGGGAATGCAGATCTGCCCCGATGCCGCCATCGACGACGGCCTGCTGGACGTCTGCATGGTCGGCGACATGTCGCGCCTCGAGGCGTTGCGCGAGCTGCCCGGCATCTACAAGGCCAAGCACGTGAACAACCCGAAGGTGGAGATCGTGCGCGCCAGATCGGTTCACATCGAAGGGGGCATGGCGACCCGGATCCATCTCGACGGCGAGCCATTTGGCAGCGTGCCGGTGGAGGTCTCGCTGCTCCCCGGGGCGATCAGCATCGCGGCCGCCCAGGCCGGATCGCCATCGGCCACGGTGGCCGCATGAGCGGGGAGCCGGCGGGCGTCGGGCCAATGCCGGGTGACCGCCTGGTCGGAGGCGCCGGCAGGCGAATTGGCCGCGTGGACGCCGTCTTTGCGGACTACCTGTTGGTGCGCAGCGGCTGGCTTCTGCCGGTCGACCTGTACGTGCCGCGCGACGCGATCATCGACCAGGTCAACGGCACGCTGCAGGTGGAGCTTGATCGCCGCGCGGCCTATGACGCCTGGCACCGACCGCTCAAGCGCGCGCCGCACGAGTAGTCGATGGGCACTCCCTTCCACCGCACGACCCTCGAGCTGCTGCGAAGCGTGCGAGAGGTCGAGATCGAGACGAGCCGGGCGTCGGGCACGACGCGCCATCAGACGACCATCTGGGTGGTCGTGGACGCCGAGGATCGCGTTCTGATCCGCACCTATCTGGGGCCGGGCTCGCGGTGGTATCGGGAGGCGTTGAGCAACCCGGAATGCCGGCTGCGCGCGGGGGACCGCACCCTCGACGTGCGCGCCGTGCCGGCAGCGGACGAGGCGCGGATCGACGCGTACAACACGGAGCTGCTGCGGAAGTACCCGCGCTCGACGTCGACGCCATTCATGCTCGCCGACCAGGTGCTGCCCACGACCATGGAGCTGCTCCCTCGATAGAGGACGACCCCCTGGGCGCGGCGGCGACCATGAGCAGGCATGCGGTACCCTGTGGCCTGTGAACGAGACCGAACGGGCCGAGGCTTTCTACGCCCATGTGTCGGGAGGTGGCAAGGTCGAGCCGGACGACTGGATGCCGGACGACTATCGGGCGGCGGTCCTGAAGTTCGTGGAGATGCACGCCAACAGCGAGCTGATGGGCGTCCTTCCGGAGCGCGAATGGATCCTCCGTGCGCCGACCCTGCGCCGCAAGCTGGCGCTCACCAGCAAGGTCCAGGACGAGGTCGGTCACGCGCAGCTGCTCTACCGCGTGGCAGAGGACCTCGGCAAGAGCCGCGAGCAGATGCTGCAGGACCTGATCGCCGGCAAGACCAAGTTCCACAACGTCTTCCACTATCCGACCCGCTCATGGGCCGATGTCGGGATCATCGCCTGGCTGGTGGACGCCGCCGCGATCGTCAGCCAGCAGGCGCTGCGCGACTCGTCGTACGCGCCGTACGCGCGCACCATGAAGAAGATCTGCTGGGAGGAATCGGTCCACATCATGCACGGGCGCGACGTGGTTCTCACCCTCATGAATGGGACCGATGCGCAGCGCGCGCTGGTCCAGGACGCCCTCGCCCGATGGTGGGGTCCGCTGATGCAGATGCACGGCCCGCCGAGCGATCCCGCCACCGACAAGGATCTGATCTGGAAGATCAAGGCCAAGGGCAACGAGCAGCTGCGCCAGGAGTTCCTGTCGATCTACGTGCCGCGCATCCGCGAGCTGGGCCTGACGATTCCGGATCCCGCCCTGGGCTTCGACGAGGCCACCGGACGCTGGAACTACTCTGAACCGGACTGGAACGAGCTCCGATCGGTGGTGACCGGGCATGGACCGATGTCGCAGGAGCGCCTCGAGTTCCGCCGCGTCGCCCGCGACGCCACGCAATGGGTCCGGGACGCGATCATCGGCCCGGTCGTCGCGGCCGCCTGAGGCCGCCATCCCCTCGATGGGCTCAAAGGACCGGGTCTGGGAGGTGTTCCGCCAGGAGGCGGACGGCGACCCGATGATCCACGGCGGCTCCGTCAATGCCCCAGACGAAGAGCTGGCGACGCACTACGCCCGCGAGTTCTATGGGCGGCGCCAGGAGAGCGAGCGGCTCTGGATCGTGCCGCGCGACGCCATCACCGAGCTCGACGACCCGGACCTGCTGAAGCCCCCGTTCGATCGGTCCTTCAAGCGCCCCGGCGGGTTCCTGATCAAGCACAAGCTCGAGGCCGCCCGTGAGCGGGCAGGCAGCCCACAGGTCGAGGAGGTAGGGGAGTGAGCGATCTGGACGAGCCTACCCGGACCGCCCTCGCCGAGCTGGTGCTGGCGATGGCCGACGACGAGTTCGTGCTCGGCTTCTGGGACTCCGAGTGGACCGGCATCGCGCCGATCCTCGAGGAGGACGTGGCCATGAGCTCGGTCAGCCAGGACGAGATCGGCCACGCCAAGGCACTCTACGAGCTGTTGGCCGGGTTGACCGGCGGCGACGCCGACCAGATCGCCTTTGGGCGGCCCCCGGAGGAATATCGCCACGCGGCGCTCATGAACCACCCCCGCACCGATTGGGCCTTCACCATTGCACGCCGCTTCCTGTACGAGAACGCCGATGCGGTCCGCCTCGAATCGTTGGCCGCCTCCTCGTACCAACCGCTCGCCGACCTGGTGCTCAAGATGCGTCGCGAGGAGACCTACCATCTCCTCCATTTCGATCTCTGGCTGCGGCGGCTGGCGGAGGGCGGCAGCGAGTCTCTCGCTCGCCTCGCCGGCGCCATCGAGCAGCTCTGGCCGGATGCCCAGGCGGTCTTCGCGCCGCTCGCCGGCGAGGCGGCGCTGCTGGCCGCCGGCGTGCTGCCGGAATCGCTCGAGACGCTGCGTGCGCGCTGGCTTGGGCGGGTCGAGCCGCGCCTGCGGGCGGCGGGACTGCCGATTCCCGCCGGAGGTGGGCCCCCCACTCGCGACGGTCGGACGCGTCGCACTCCCGACTTCGCCTGGCTCCACGGCGAGTTCACCATGGTCGCCCGCTCGGAGGTGGGCGCCACGTGGTAGCCAGGGCGCCTTCCCGGGATGCGGCGGTGTGGGCCGCGCTGGCCGAGATAGCCGATCCGGAGATTCCGGCCATCAGCCTCGTCGACCTTGGCGTCATCGGTGGATTCTCGTTCGAGTCCCTTGCCGGGGGCGGCGAACGGCTGTCGGTGCAGCTGTTGCCGACCTTCGTCGGCTGCCCAGCCATCGACGTGATGCGGCAGCAGATCGGTGAGCGGCTGACGGATCTGGGCCTCGCCGACGAGGTGGGAGTTGAGCTCAGCTTCTCCGTGCCCTGGACTTCCGACCGGATCACACCGGCCGGCCGCGAGGCGCTGCGCTCGAGCGGCTTTGCCCCGCCAACGCAGATCGGATCGACCTTCAGCGGGGATTCACTGACCCTGCTGCCAATTGCGACCTGCCCGTATTGCGCATCACGCAACACCACCCTGGAGAACCCGTTCGGTCCGACCCTGTGCCGGGCCATCTATCACTGCGCCGACTGTCGTCAGCCATTCGAGGCCTTCAAGCCGATCTAGCTGCCCGCCTGCAGGTCGCGAGTCGTGCGCGGCCTCGCCTGCGACCGCCGCTTCACGGCCCCGGAGCCAGCGCCCGTGCCGGAGCCGGTGCCCTTCGGTCTGTATTCGGCCTCCTCGTCACTCGAGGGACGCATCCACTGCGCCACCGATTCATCCTCGAGGGTTGGGACGTTTGCCAAGGCCGGCGCCCGCTTGGCCCGCAGCGGCGGCGGTGGGCCGCTGGCTGCAGTCGTCACCCCCGCGCCAACCGTCTCGGGGCTCGGGGTCTGCTGGCGCTTCCTGCGGCGCGGAACGAGGAAGAGCAACAGGCCGCCGGCAGTGATGGCAAGCAGAGCCGCCAAGGGAGCAGGCCCGAGGAGCGATCCGCTGCCATCGTTGCCGCCGAGGGAGCCTGGGGTGGATCCCGAACCGATTGCCGAGGCCGGGGACTCACTCGCGGAGGCCGATTCCGATAGCACCGGGCTGGAGCTGGCCAGGGCCGACGCGCTGGGGGAGGGCAGGACCGGCGAGGGGGTCGCCGTGGGAATGGCCGTGGGAGCCGCGGTCGGCCTGGTGGTTGGCCGTGGCGTGGGCTTGAGGGTCGGCTTCGGAGTGGGCACGGGCGTGGGTACCGGCGTCGGCACCGCCGTGGGAGCGGGCGTGGGTACCGGCGTTGGTGTTGGCGAGGTGACCTGGACGGTAGCAGGTGCGGTGGCGCATCCGATGATGGACCTGCTGTTGATGTTGAAACGGTAGGTCCAGGTGCCGGCGGGGAGGGTGAGAGCAACGGTGAACGGAACGCCGGCCGAGTAGTTGTTGCCGCTCCCGGTCATTCCGAAGCTGCCAAGGCCGGTGATGACAACCTGTACCAAATCCGGCGTACGGTTCCGCGTATCCCGCACGGTCATCGAGAAGGTGAAGGTGGTCGCCGTCGTGCCAGAGGGCGGCGTCACGCCCTCGTTGGAAGTAATGACTTGACGGGTGCCGCTGGCGTTGGTGCACGTCACGGCATGCGTCGCGGCCGGCATCCCCAACGATGCCAGCGTGAACGCAAGGACGAAGATCCGCCTGCCTTTGATGAGCCCGCCCTCCAGTGTGCCGACGAACGCGTCGCGGGAGGAGGCTAGAGTTCGATCCCGGATCGTGTCGATCCGCTACTAGTACCGCCGGGTCCTGCCAAATGGGAGCATCGGCGAAGGGCACGTGGGCATAGCCCCAGCTTGCGGAGACGTTCGGGGGCCCTCCAGGCGCGGTCGATTGATGCGTTACGCTTCGCTTCGCGCGGCGGGCTGTCGCGCAAAGGAGGATGGGCGCTTGGCAATCGAGGGCGACGAGGTCCGATCGGCGGCAACCGAGCTCCTGGATGCCGGCGCGCACGATCGGCTCGACACGATGCGCCACTCCGCCGCGCACGTCATGGCAGCGGCCGTGCTCGAGCTGTTCCCCGACGCCAGGCTGGGGATCGGTCCTGCCATCCGTGACGGCTTCTACTACGACTTCGACCTCCCCCGCGCGCTGACCCCCGCCGACCTCGAGGCGATCGAGGCGCGGATGCGTGAGCAGGTGGCCGGCGATCTGCCCTTCGAGCGCTCCGAGGTCGGCCGCGACGAGGCGGTGGCGCAGCAGACCGCCGCGGGCCAGGAGTACAAGGCCGAGATCATCCGCGAGCTCTCCGATGAGCAGGCCAGGGTGATCAGCTTCTACCGGCACGGCGGCTTCAGCGACCTGTGTCGCGGGCCACATCTCGAGACGACGGGGCACATCGGTCCGTTCAAGCTGCTCAGCTCGGCGGGTGCCTATTGGCGCGGCGACGAGAAGCGGCCGATGCTGCAGCGGATCTACGGCACCTCCTGGTTCAACCAGGAACAACTCGACCACTACCTCTGGACGATCGAGGAGGCCCGGCGGCGCGACCACCGGCGGCTCGGGCGTGAGCTAGAGCTGTTCTTCTTCGACGAGGTAGCGCCGGGCCAGCCGTTCTGGCTACCGAACGGGATGATCGTGATGCAACAGCTTGAGGAGCTGCTGCGTAGCGA
>JALYNS010000222.1 GCA_030773035.1 Chloroflexota bacterium | reverse complement strand
CCTCCGGCCCCGTTCTGCCTGGTGCTCAATCATCACAACGGCTGGGACCCGATGCTGGCGCTGGCCGCGACGCCGCTTCGGCCGCGCATCACCTGGTTCGGCCCGAAGGAGACCGATTTCTCCCGCGGCTTTCGCAACCGGGTGATGGCCTTTGTCGGCGGGGTCATCCCGTACAACCCGGAGAAGACGACGCTGACCTCGGCGGTGCGCGCGGTGCGAGGGGTCTTCGCGTCGGGCGGCGTGCTCGGCATCTTCGCCGAGGGCACGGTCGGCTTCCGCGAGACCGAGCTGCTTCCCTTCGAGGACGGCGCGATCGCCTTCGCGGCGGGGAGCGGCGTCCCGATCGTGCCGTGCGCGATCGTGGGCAGCACCTTCCTGTGGTTCCGCAAACGAGTGGTCTTCCGCTACGGCGACCCGATCCCCAGCGCGGGGGCACGTGGGCGCGAGGCACGCGCCGCGCTCGACGCGCAGGTGCGCGCCGCCATGCTGGCGCTCATGCCCACGCGCGAGCCGAGGCTGTCGCGACGGCGACCGCTCCGTTTCCTGGGTGATCTGCTCACCGGCCCGGCTGACCTCGCGCGGCGTCGCGCCGAGCTTGGGGAGTAGGAGCGGCGGCGCTAGGATCGAGCCGTGCTGCCCGTCATCTGGACCGTGTTTGCCGTGAGCGTGGTGGGCGGCTTCATCGCCATCGCCGCCTTCTGGCTCGACGTGCAGGACCGCCCGGACCTCAGCTTCCGGTCGCGCGTGGCGTGGTCGCTGGGAACACTCCTGTTTCCGGTGGTGATCCCCGTCTACGCCTTCCTGGGCGGCCCCGGCTGGCCGCGTGCGCTGAGGATCGCGGCCTTTCTGCCGGCGCTGGCGCTCTCCCTCTTCGCCGGCTTCCTGACCGGGATCTTCGGCTAGGCCGATTCGCCTCGCGGCCGACGGGTGAAGGCCCACGCCGAGAAGGCGACGAGCGCTGCGGTGATGCCGCCCACCACCAGCAGGGTGACCGGCGGGCCGGATGCGGCCCGTTCCGGGATGGTCCCCTGGCCGAGGAGCTCGTCGCCTGAGCACGAGCCGGTCTCGAGGCCACCGCCCGGAACCAGCGTGGCGTAGATGCGCCACCGCTCCCCCGCCGCGAAGGCGATGCCGCAGGCGGCGCTGTTGTTGGCCGTGGAGACGCTGATCTCGTTCGACTCGCCGGGTCCCTTCAGGAGTGTCTCGACGACGAAGGTCACGGCGATGGGGTCAAGCGAGGGGTCTCGGTCCGGCATCCCCGGCGCGATTGCCACGACGGCAACCGTCCCCTCGAAGGCGACATCGGCCCGCGCCAGGTTCTCTTCGGGCGCGGCAATGGCGCAGTCGCAGGCGTAGGCAGTTCCGGCGGAGGCGGAAACGGTCAGGAGGCTCGCGAAGCTCGCCGCCAGGAGCAGGTGGGCGACGCGCGATCGCATCCGGCTAGGCCGATGCGGACCGACCGCGACGAGTGAAGGCCCAGGCCGAGATCCCTGCCACCACGACCGCGCCGCCGATGGCCACCAACAGCCCGATCGGAGGTGGGGCGGGAGTCGGCGATGGAATCGGCACGCCCTCGGCCAGCAGCTCGTTGCCAGAGCAGAGGCCGCTCTGCAGCTGGCCCGCCTCATCGGTGTAGGCAAAGACTCGCCAGCGCTGGCCCGTCGCGAACTCCATGCCACAGCCCGCGCTGTCTCGAGCGGAGCGGATGTCCACGCTCACCCCGGGGCCGCCCTTCATTGACTCTTCCACGGCAAACGTATAGCGGAGGGGGTCGCCACCGCCGACCACCGGACCGACTGCCGGGTCGTCGACGGCGGCCACGACGCCGACGAAGGCGACGTCGGCACCCGCGAGTGCCATGGCCGGGGTCATCTGCATGCAGGAGCAGGCCAGGACCTGCGTCACCGGGCCGGCCACCGTCATGAGGCTCGTGAAGGCGGCCGCGGCAAGGATTCGTCGTAGCATGCCGGTTGGACGCGAGCCGGCGCCGATCGGTTCCACGAGTGCCCGTATCATCGGCCCATGACCAACCTCGACACCGCCCTGGCCTACCTGCGCGACCATGCCGATGAGCACCTGCGCGGCCTCGACGAATTCCTGCGCATCCCATCGGTGAGCGCCGACCCCGAGCGACGCGCGGACGTGCGACGGGCGGCGCAGTGGATCGCCGACGAGCTGACCCGAATCGGCGCCGAGCACGCCACCCTCACGGAGACCAGCAGCCACCCGATCGTGACCGCCGACTGGCTGCATGCCGGCCCGGACGCGCCGACCGCGGTCGTCTATGCCCACTACGACGTGCAGCCGGTCGACCCGCTGGATGAGTGGGTCCGCCCCCCGTTCGAGCCGCGCTACGAGGACGACATCGTCTATGCCCGCGGCTCGGGCGACGACAAGGGGCAGGTCTTCATGCACCTCAAGGCGGCGGAGGCGTGGCTGCGCGGGGTCGGGAGCCTGCCGGTCAACCTGCGCTTCTTCTTCGAGGGAGACGAGGAGCACGAAGCCGAGCCATCGGAGACCTTCGTGAAGACCCATCCCGAGCTGCTGGCGGGGGACGTGTGCATCGTCTCGGACTCGGATATGGAGGATGACGAAGGGACGCCGGCGATGACCTACGGCCTGCGCGGGATCGCCTACTGGGACGTCAAGGTCTTCGGCCCGTTCCAGGACGTGCACTCGGGGTCATACGGCGGAGGCGTGGACAATCCGGGCAACGTCCTGGTCCGGATGCTGGCCTCGCTGACCGATGGACACGGCCGCGTCACCGTTCCCGGCTTCTATGACCGGGTGCGCGACATGACCGCCGAGGAGCACGCCGCCTACGCCGCACAGCCGTTCGACGCCGCGGACTGGGCCGATCGCATCAAGGTCAGCGGACCGATGGACGGCGAGCCGGGCTACACCCTCCTGGAACGCCTTTCGGCGCGCCCGACCTTTGATGTCAACGGGCTGTGGGGTGGCTACTCGGGCGAGGGGTCCAAGACCATCATCCCCGCCTACGCGGGGGCCAAGATCAGCAGCCGCCTGGTCCCCGACCAGGATCATCGCGAGATCGAGCAGCTCATGATCGACCACCTGCGGCGGATCGCGCCGCCGACCGTTCGGATCGAGGTCAAGGTGGTCCAGGGCGGGCAGCCGGTGATCACCCCGCTCGACCATCCCGCGGTTCGCGTGGCGGCGCGAGCCCTGGAGGCGGCGTTCGGCAAGGCGCCGCTCTTCCATCGCTCGGGCGGGTCGATCCCCGTCGTGGCCGCCATGGAGACGGTGCTGGGCCTGCCCAGCGTGATGGTCGGCTTCTCCTCGCCGAATGGCAACTTCCACGCTCCCAACGAGTGGATGCCGCTCGCCAACTACCGCGGCGGGATGGACGCGCTGGTTCGCCTGTGGGACGAGATGGCAACACTCACCGCGTCGGAGCTGCGCGGGGAATGACCGGGGCGACAAACCCCGACGATCCGTGGCTGGCTCTCGGCGCCGCCAGCCGCCTGGTGGGCGTGGCGCCTGACACGCTGCGCCGCTGGGCCGACAGCGGCAAGGTGGAGAGCTTCGTGACCCCCGGCGGACATCGTCGGTTCCTGCGCTCGGCCCTCGAGGCGATGATGAACGCGCCTCGCCGCCACCGCTACGGGGTTGAGCGGCTGACCGGATCGGCGGGGACCATCTCGGGCGACGTGCATCGGCGGATGGCTCGCAGCGGCGTGGCCACCCCACCGTGGCAGGCACGCCTGACCGCCGAGCAGCGTGCCGACTTCCGACGATGGGGCCAGCGGACCTTCAACCTGGTGCTCGAATACGTGGCCGCCGCAAAGCGCGCGGAGCGCGCACTGCTGCTCGGCGAGGCGGAGAAGATGGGTGCCCTGTATGGGGCAGAGGCGTCGAAGGCGGGCCTCTCGCTGGCCGAGGCGATCGAGGCGTTTCTCTTCTACCGGACCCCGGTGCTGGAGGCGATCGCCTCGCACCTGCGCCGTCGTGCCGCCGAGCTGTCGGACCTCACCTCCGCCTACCGCGAGGCAACCGCGGCGATCGACGGCGTGCTGACGGCCCTGGTCGCCTCGTACCGCGAGGGATCGGCCCCTAGTCGACGATGAACAGCTCGGTGCTGGTGGTGTTCAGGAGGTCCCCGCCGGAATCGGTGCAGACCACGATGTCCTCGATCCGGGCACCCCACTGCCCCGCGATGTAGATACCCGGCTCGACGCTGAAGGCGTTCCCCGCCACCAGTGGCTCCTCGTTGCCCTCGGCGATGTACGGCTCCTCGTGGACCTCCATCCCGATGCCGTGCCCCGTCCGGTGGAGGATGGCGGCGCCGTAGCCCGCCTCGTCGATGACCAGCCGCGCGGCGCGATCCACGTCCCGCGCCGGGACGCCCGGGGCAACCGCCGCACAGGCAGCCGCCTGGGCCAGTCGCAGCACCTCGTACAGGGCCGCGAAGTCGGGAGGCGGCTCACCGACGAAGGCGGTGCGGGTCGTGTCGGAGCAGTAGCCGGCACGCGTGCCACCGATGTCCAGCACCACGGCATCGCCGGCGGAGATGACTCGTTCCCCGGGCTCGTGGTGCGGGCTGGCCGAGTTCGGCCCCGATCCCACGATCGCGAAGTCGGCTGAGTCATGGCCCGCGGCCAGCAGCAGCTCGCTGAGACGACGGCTCACCTCGGCCTCCGTGCGACCGGAGAGGCGCTCGCCGGTGATCGTGAGCATCGCGTGGTCGGCTGCAGACGCCGCCGCGCGAAGCCGATCGACCTCCTCGGGCTGCTTGATGCGCCGCGCCGCACCGATCGCCGGGCTGGCATCGACCAGCTCGGCGGGGTCGAGCAGCGCGCGCAGCCGGAGGACGAAGCGAGACCACATCTGGTCCTGCAGCCCTACCCGCAGGATGCCGCCGAGCCGATCCTTTACGAGGCGGAACGGGTCGTCCATCTCGCCCCAGGGGACGATTTCGAGGCCCTCTCCCAGCTCGCCCAGGGCGTGCCGCGCCAGCGGCTCCTCGAGGCCAGGCAGCACCAGCGCGGGGGCGCTGTCGGCCAACAGGATCAGGCAGGTCAGCCGCTCCAGCGCAGGAGGGCGGTAACCGAGCAGGTATTCGTAGTCGGCCGATGGCGTCACCAGCAGCGCGCCGATCCCCCGAGCGGCCGCCTCGGCGCTGGCCCGCTTCAAGCGATCGGCATACACGGGGTCCGCGAAGCGGGTGCCGGCCGTGGAGATGATGGCCATCGGCGCGAAGGTTACCCGATCGTCAGGGGCACCTCGAAGGCCTGTCCACGGAAGATGCGCCAGGCGCGCAGAGCGCCGGCCGCCGGCGCATCGGGCTGTGCAAGGCTGGCCAGCAGGTAGAACGGGTCGGGGTACATGGCGGTGCGACGATCGGTCGCCGATGGCACCGCCGCCGAGCGCGTGTGCGAGTGGAAGATGGCGACCAGCTCCTCGCCGTCGTCCTCGATCGCGAAGGTGATGCGCACCAGGTCCTCCGGGTGCACGTTGTAGCGCAGCGGCGAGGCGTCGACGTTGCGGGCCGGGTGGAATCGCGTCGCTCGGCCATCGGCGAGTGAGCCGGAGAGGAGGCCGCATGCCTCGTTCGGCAGCTCGGAACGGGCATGGGCCAGCAGCTCGTCGGCGAGACCGGGCGACACGGTCAGGCCATTCACCACAGGAGGGACCGTTCCAGCTCGTCCTCCAGCTCGTCGGGATCGCGGTCGAAGATGCCGGTGGAGAGGTACTTCCACCCTCCGTCGGCGAGCAGCACGACGATCCGCCCCTCGTCCATCTCGGCCGCGACGCGCAGCGCGACGTGCAGGACCGCGCCCGACGAGAAGCCGGCAAAGATCCCCTCCTCCCGCAGCAGGCGCCGCGTCCCGGCCACTGCGTCGGGATTGCTCACCAGGATGCGGTCGTCCAGGACCGACGCGTCGAGCACCGGTGGCACGAAACCCTCATCCAGCGACCGGAGGCCCTGCACCAGCTCGCCGGGGAGCGGCTCGGCGGCGATGATCCGGACTCCCGGGCGCTCACGCTTCAGGAAGCGACCCACCCCGGTGAGCGTCCCGCCGGTGCCGAGCCCGGCCACGAAGGCGTCCACGTCGGGCACCGCAGCCAGGATCTCGGGACCGGTCGTCGCCTCGTGGGCCCCCGGGTTGGCCGGGTTGCCGTACTGGTACGGCACGAAGAGGGACGGATCGGCGGCTGACAGATCCTGGGCAAGCCGAATCGCGCCGTTCGATCCTTCGTTCCCGGGCGAGAAGACGATCTCCGCGCCGTAGAGGCGCAGCAGCTGCTCGCGTTCTTTGGTGGTGTTGTCGGGCATCACGATCCGCACCGGGTGGCCCTGCAGCGACCCGATCAGCGCCAACGAGATCCCGGTGTTGCCCGATGACGGCTCCAGGATG
>JALYNS010000221.1 GCA_030773035.1 Chloroflexota bacterium | reverse complement strand
GACACGCCGCTCCCTGCTGGCGGCGTTCCGTCACCTCGGGGTGATGGAGGGGATCGCCACGCTCAAGGTTGACCCCGAGGCGACCCCCGACGACCCACTCGGCGCGGCTCTCCTCGCTCCTCCGTGGCGTACCGCGGCGAAGGTCCAGCCGCCGCGCACGCGCGTCATCGACCTCTCCCTCGACGAGGATGCGCTCCTCGCCGCCCTTCGCCAGAAGCACCGCCAGTACGTCCACAAGGCCGAGCGCGAGGGCGTCCTCGTCGAGCAGATCGACCCCGCCACCGACGCGAACGCCGCCCTCGCCGACTTCTATCGCATCTACCGCCACACCGCCGAGCGAGCCGGCTTCGTGGTCCGCGTGCCTGACTACTACGAGCGCGTCTGGCGCCTCTTCGCACCCGGCGGCCACGGGCGGCTCTTCTTCGCCTCGCTTCAAGGTGAGCGCGTGGCCACCCTCTTCCACTTCACCTGCGGCGACCGGGCGGCCGAGGCCTACGGCGGCATGACCGATGCCGGCGCCGACTCGCACGCCAACTACCTGCTCAAGTGGGAGGCGATCCGCGCCTTCAAGGCCGATGGTTTCGCCGTCTACGACCTGTGGGGCATCGCCACCGGCGGCATCGCCCAGTTCAAGGAAGGTTTCGGCGGCCGTCAGATCGACTATGTCGGCGCACGCGACCTGTCGCTGCGCCCCGCCAAGGATGCCGCGCTCCGCCTGTTGCTGCCCGCCTACGGCATCGCCCAGCGCGCCCGCCTGCGCCTCTCCGGCCGCCACCTGGCCGGCAGTGACGACTAGCGCTCCTTCAAGAAGTCCGTCTCCTTCACGACCCGCCCGCCCCGATCGAAGGTCCGCCATATCCCGACCTGGCGCCCGCGATCGAATTCGCCCGCGCGCATCAAGCTGCCGTCCTTGCGCAGGAACTCCCACGCGCCGTGCATCTGGCCATCCAGCTGAAAGCCGCGGTATCGGACGCCGCCATCCCCGTAGTAGGCGATATCGCGGGTCGGCTCAGACGCCCTCGGCATGCCGCGATTATCAAACACCATCGGCTTGACGAGATTCGCATAGTTAGTCATAATGATGAACTATGAGAACCGTGACGGCCATGGGCCTTCGCGCACGCCTGGGGGAGATCCTCGACGCCGCCTCGGCGGGTGAACGCATCTTGATCGAGCGCGATCACAAGCCGATGGCCGTCCTGATTCCCTACGAGGATGCTGCTCGGCTCGACCCCGACGAGCAGGAGCGCAGGAAGCGCCGTCTCGAGGCACTCGACCGCTTGGTCGCCCGCGGGAAATGGCTTCGGGCTTCCGGTCTCATCCCGGCGGATGCGCCCGATGCGGTGACCGCTATCCGCGAGGAGCGAGCGCGCGATGACCTCTGACCACTCGGGTCCGATTGTGGTCGACGCCTCAGTTGCGATAGCAATCTGCATCGAGGAGCCGGGCTTCGAGTGGGCGGTGCGAGTGCTTCGCCAGCACGGCGCGGACGGAGAGAGAATCCTCGTCCCCGCGTTCTTCTGGCTCGAGATCCTCAACGTTCTGATCACTCGCTACCGTCAGCCACCAGGGCTCGTGCTGCAGGCGATCGTCGACCTCGAGAACTTTGAACTCACCTCTGTTGAGCTCGATCGACCACAGGTGCTGCTCACTCTCGACGTCATGGGCCGCCACGGCCTGTCGGCATACGACGCGGCGTACCTGGCCCTTGTTGAGTCTGCGGAGGGAGCGCTGCTCACCTTCGACCACCGATTGGCGGCTGCTGCCGGCCCCCGCGCCATGCGACCGGGACCGGGACACGCCATCGAGGAATCCCGCGAAGCCTATGCGGAATCCTGGGCCGCCTGGCCCGGCTCCGCGGCCTACCTGAAGAAGCTGCGCGCACAGGTGGTTCGTCAAGCCAACGGCTAGGCTTCTGCCCGATGCCTCCCATCCTCCGCCGCGCCGACACTAGCGACCGCCCCACGTGGGACGCATTCGTCGCGTCCCGCCCGGAGGCCGACCTGCTCCAGACCTGGGCCTGGGGCGAGTGCGCCGCCCTCGCTGGCGAGCCGCCCGCCCGCCTGCTCCTCGATGACAACGGCCTGATCCGCGGCGTGGCCCAGGCCCTGATGCGCCCGGCCGGCTTCGGCCGCCAGGTGGCCTATGTCCCCCACGGACCGATCTGGGACCGATCCGCCTCCGACGCCGACCGGCTCTTCGCCTGGCTGATCCAGGGCCTGCGCACTCTCGCCCGCAAGGAGAAGGCGCTCGTCGTCAAGCTCGACCCTCGCTCAGAGCCCGGCGACCCGACCGACGTCGCCGCCCTCGCCACGGCCCACACACTCCGCGGGGCTCCCGACCTCCAGGCCCCCACCACGCGCCTGATCGACCTCCTCGATGGCGGCACCGAGCTCGAGGCCTCCTGGCACACCGATGCCCGCCGCCTCTCCCACCGCGCAGAGCGCGAGGGCACGCAGGTCACCATCTCCCGCGACCCCGACCCAACCGAGATCGGGATCCTCCACGACCTGCTGACAGCCACGGCCGAGCGCGCCGACTTCCGCGTCCGCTCACCCGAGTTCCTGACCCGCCTCGCCGCCGAGTTCGCCGCCTCGGGCGGCTGGTACCTGGGAACCGCCCTCGTTGACGGCACCCCCGTCGCCGCCATGGCCTTCCCGCGCCTCGCCAACCGCGCCTACTATCTCTACGGCGCCCTCCTGCGCGACGAGCGCTACAAGCATCACTACGCCGCTCACGCGGTCATGGCCCACATGCTCCGCGCCCTCGCCGCCGATGGCTGCATCACCGTCGACATGTGGGGCGTCACCGAACCCGAAGACACCGACGCCGATCCCGCCTGGAAGGGCTTCTCCGACTTCAAGCGCACCTTCGGTGGCACCCCCCTCCGCCATCCCGGCCTCTTCGACCTCGTGACCGATCGATTGTGGTACGGCCTCCGAGGCCTGCGCAGCCGGCTCCGGCGAGACAGGAACGGGTAGTAGTTGACGTGTGACAGCAGTGTTCAGGGACTCACCGGTGCCAGCTCGACCTCGAGTTGAATCGGCTCTGATCCGACGTTCACATCGGTGGCGGTCGCGAACCCCGCGGCCTCGCTCCACCACTCCGCGGCGTAGGGGGACTCTGCTGGCGGAGTGAATTCGATTCGGTAGAGCCCCGGCGGCACGTACATGAGGAAGAAGCCCTGTTCGCCGGTGATGGCCACTCCCCCAATGCGGCAGCAGGGCGTATCGCCGGCGAGGTACGCAACGACCCGAGCGCCTGTCACAGCGTCCGTGAACTGCCTCGGGCCAGATCGGACCTCGCCCCCGATGGTGGTCACCGGAACCAGGGCGATGTTGATGCCGGCGACGGCTCGGTCGACGCTCAGGGGTGTGGCCTGAAAGACCGTCGGGTCCTCGCTCCAGAAGCGCTGCTGGGAGCCGCCTGTCTCTTGTGCGTAGATGACGTACGTGCCGGCCCGCACCGTGAGGCTGTATCGCCCAGTGGCATCGGTCGTAGCCTGAGCCTCTTGCTCAAACGCGTCGCCAAACCCACCGTAGATGGCGATCGAGTTCAGCCTGAGGGCGCTTACGCGGACACCCGCGAGTGGCGCCGCGGTGAGGCCATTCGTGACTCTGCCTTCGACAACCTCGCCCAGCCCGAGCGTGATGTCGATCGGGCCGACGCCCAGATCGTCCACCAGCAGCATCGCCTCGTCTCGCCCGTACGACGGCGATTCGCCCGTGTCCTTCGTCACACCGATCACGAAGAAGCCTGGGGGCAACTCGAAGTACAGCTGCAACGTCGCCATGTTTCCAGCGAGGGCTGCCTGCGTCCAGGTCGGGAAGCTCAAGGTGTAGGCGCCACTGGCGTCGGTCACCGCGGTCGCGTCGGCGGGAGCTGGCTGGCCC
>JALYNS010000220.1 GCA_030773035.1 Chloroflexota bacterium | reverse complement strand
GGCTACGGGTCCACCGCAGGCACGCCCATGACCGAGGATCTACCGTTGACCGCCACGACGGCCAAGGGCAGCACGCGCGCGGCGATGACCGCGGAGCTGTTTGCCGCTGCCGACTCCGGTCAGGTACGGATCGCGATCGGACGGGCGTCGGACTTCTTCGGCGCCGGGGTGACCGAGTCGACCCTCGGTTCACGGGTCTTCGGGAACGCCGTCGCAGGCCGGCGTGCCGACTTCATAGGGAATCCTGACCTGCTCCACACCTACAGCTACGTCCCCGACATCGCCACCGGCCTGGTGACGCTGGGCACCGACGAGCGAGCCGTCGGACGGGTGTGGCACCTACCCGGTCCGGAGACCGTGACAACCCGGGCACTGCTGGCTCTCATTGCGGACGCGGTCGGCCACCCGGTCAAGATGCGTACCGTGCCCAAGGTCGCTCTGCGCGCCCTCGGGGTGGTGAGTCCGATGATGCGGGAGCTGGCCGAGATGTCGTACGAGTTCGAACAACCCTTCGTCCTGGACACCTCGAAGTACCAAGCCACGTTCTCAACCCCCACCACCTCGCTGGATGTCGCCATCCGCGACACAGTCGCCTGGTACCAGAGCCGAGGAACCTCCCGATGACAGTCACCCGCACGTCGGATCTCACCGAGCTGGGCGCGGCCGAGGCGTGGTCGCAGCGCGTCCGCAAGGTCGGCGGTTACATTCAGTTGGCGTTCGCGGCCTTTTGGCTCGCCCGGGGCGGCCTGAGCGTCACGGGCTCCATCGGAGTCGCCCTCGCCGCCGTCGGGGTCGGCCTGTGCGCGCTGGTGCTGGTCTACGCGGTCAGGGTCACCGCAGGAGCCGGCCGACGCCCCACCGGGCCCGAAGCCAAGCGCATCGAGCGGTCGATCAATGCCGCCACCGTCATCGAGCTGATCGCCTCCTTCGCGTTCCCGATCATCGTCATCGCGTCCGGCCACCCCGACTGGGTCCTGCCCTCGATCGCCATCACCATCGGACCGCTGCTGCTCTGGCTCGACCACCTGGTCGACATCCCCAGGTTCCGTCCGGTCGGCTGGGCTCTGACCGCCGTACCTTTCATCCTGGTCACGGTGCTGTCGGGCTCGACCCTCGCTGCCTGCACTGGCCTGGGAGCCGGCGTGCTGCTCCTCACCACCGCGACAGCAGGTTTCCACGATCTCGCCGCTCTGCGATCCCAGCAGCAAGCCAACCCCGTGGGACTGAAGGCCCCAGTGCCATGACCGGCGTTGCAGGCACGGACGCATCGACGTTCGCGACGGGGGTTGCCCAGGATGCGCTGGGTCGCCGGTTCACGGCGGCGCTGACGGATGCGGGGCTCACACGTGGTCCAGGCGACCAGAGCGTTGTGAGTGGTGAGGAGCTCGAGGAGCTTCCGGCCACGGTGCAGCGCTACCTCGGCTTCATGGGCGTGGCGGGACGTCCACGGGTCTGGTCGTTTCGAGCGCAGTTCCGTGGGCGGTTCTGGTTGCGTCGCGAGCTCGGATGGATGTCTGCAGTGGCGTGGCAGTACAACTCCGCTCCCGAGATCGCCCGAGTGTTCGTCATGCGAGTCCGCGTTGGAGGCATCGTGCCGATGGTCGGCTGCGACACCTACCTCGGCGGCCGCGGCCGGATGATCGGCAAGGTGTTCAACCGGCTCACCGTCGTCGACGGACACGGCGAGGAGTTCGACATCGGCGAGCTGACCACGTACCTCAATGACGCAGTCCTGTTGGCGCCGTCGATGCTGTTAGGTCCGAATACGACCTGGGCCGAGATCGACGACCGCACCTTCGAGGTCACGCTGGCCGATGCTGGGCGCTGCGTGACGGGGCGAGTATCCATCGACGAATCCGGTGCGCCATCCGACTTCTCCACCATGGACCGCTTCGCCTCGCTGCCGTCCGGACTGCAGCGCGCCGAATGGCACACACCCGTTCAGAGGTGGCACTCGGGCAACGGCCGAAACCTACCGGGACCTGTGGAGGCGATCTGGCTGCTACCCGACGGGCCTCTGCCGTACGTCAGAGGCGAGTTCGTGCCGGAGAGCCTCCGCTACAACGTCGCACCACCATCGTGAGCGAATGACTTCAGCCCCTGAGCCTGTTCGTGCTGGTCAGGGGCTCATACATCTTGCTGGTACGCCATCAGGGACTCGAACCCCGAACCCGCTGAGCAGGAGCAATGGCCTCATCGGGTGTCATCGAAAGTACGCGGAGCGCGAACTACCAGCGTCAACG
>JALYNS010000219.1 GCA_030773035.1 Chloroflexota bacterium | reverse complement strand
GTTGTAGGGCGGGATGTAGACCGCGATCCGCTCAGTGTCCCTGCGGCGCGCCTCCACCTCGGCGTCGTCGCTGTCGCGCCCGAAGACCTCGACCACGCAGCCGTCCGACTCGAGCGCCCGCAGGCGCTCCAGCTTGGCGGGCGAGACGGACGCGCCGACCAGCACGGTCAGCCGCATCCCGTGGCGGGCGGCCGCGGTCGCAACCGCGATGCCGTGGTTGCCCGAGGATGCGGTGACGAGCTCGGCGTCGGGGTCGGCGGAGGCGACCAGCGCGACCTTGTTGTGCGCTCCGCGCGTCTTGAAGGCGCCCGTCGGCTGGAGCATCTCCAGCTTCAGGCGCACCTCGGCCGCGCCGCTCTCAATCGCGAGGATGGGGGAATCCTCGAGGGGCGTATGGAGCGCAATGCCCCGCAGTCGCTGACGGGCGTCCAGGATGTCGGCCAGCAGCGGGTAGCGGGGCATGCTCCGGAGTGTAGGGCGCCGGTCCAGCGCCCCCGGGGTCAGGCGGCTTCGGGCTCCGGGTCGCCCGGCCCATGCGGACCATGGACGAAGGCGTGCAGGCGACGGCTGATGCGCATCATGGAGCCGAGCCGGTCCGCCACGCGCGCGCGCTCGACCGGGGTGGCCCAGTGACGCAGGGTGTAGTCGATCTCGTGCTTGTGGCGGGTTGCAGCGGTGTGCAACTCCTCGACCCGCAGCCAGACCTCTTCGTCGGGGTGCTTCGCGAGGATCTGGCCGCGCAGCTCCATCACATCGAGGTAGTAGGAGGTGGCGAGCCGATCGATGTCGCGCTGGGCATCGTGCTGCCACGGCTCGGGGGGTCCGCCGAAGCCATAGCGACGCCATTCGCGGGTTTCAACTGCAGTGCTCATCGGTCTAGAGCGGCCTCTAACGGGGGCGGTTCGGTGAGGCCCAAACCGTACCCGCCGATCCGGGTGAGAGCCACGGCCCGTCCGGACTAGTGGTCCCCGGACCTTAGGCGGAAGATCGGTGATTGAGGGGTGGTCTGGTAGCATCCGGCGACCGCTGGGCCTGGCGTTCTTCGGAGCCGCGGGCCTCGATCTCAGTGCGCAGGTGGTTGTGCAGCTGAACCTGCTCGCCGTCATGCAGTGCCTGGAGATGATCGGCTCCTCGGCGCGAAGCCAATCAGCGAGCCGCGCAGCGTGGGCGGGCCACCTCCGAGCGGTCCTGGAGTGGCGGCAGGGTCAGGGCTACGAGGTTGGCACGAGGGTGACGACGTACTCCCTGATCTTCGGATTGCCGACGATGACGGTGAACTCCACTTTGTACTCGCCGAGCGCGTCCGGGTCGATCTGCTTCGCCGCGTCGTCCAGGGCCGCCTTGAGGTCGATGCCCTTGCCCTTCTTGGGACCCTTCATGACCACTCCTTAGTCTTGGGGATCGCCACGTTACTCCGGCGTGGCACTACCGACAACGGCACCGGGGTCGCGAAGGACGAGGCCACGGTCCAGCCGGCGCCCCTCCTCCCGGCGGGCCGCGAGGCGGTCCCCCAGGCCAGGGGAGAGACGCTGCTCGAGGAGCGCCACCAGGAGGAGCTCGCCGGTCAGCAGAGCATCGTCGCCTCGGAGTGCGTCGGCAGCACCCCAGAGACGCGCGGCATCGTCGAAGCGTCCGATGCCCGCACTGACCCCTGCCAGGCCAAGCAGGCACTCGGCACACGCACGATCGTCGGGCAGCCCTGCGTAGATCTCCAGGCTCTCGCGGAACAGGATCTCCGCCCGCTCGACGGCCCCGTCGAGGAGGGCCACCTCTCCCAGGACGCACAGCGCCGCGGCCTGGTGCAGCGTGTCGCCGAGTTCGCGCGAGAGCGCCAGGCACTCCTCGATGGCCTCCTGGGCATGTGCGTGATCCCCGGCCGCGAAGGCCGCTTCGCCCAGGTTGTAGGCAGAGTCCACCACCAAGAGTGGATCCCCGAGCGTGCGGCGGAGCGTGAGTGCCTCGGTGGAGAGCTGCTGGGCGCGTCCGTACTCCCCTCGTGCCTCCGCCACGGACGCCTGGAGCTGGACGACAGCCGAGATCGTCCGAGTGTCCCCAAGGGCCGCTGCGACGGTGCCGGCTTCGTCCGCCAGCGCTCCCGCCCGGTCGACATCGTCATGGATGAGCTCGATATCCGCCAACTCGCAGAGCGAGAAGACGACCTCGCGGTCGTGCCCCGATGCCCGGAAGAGGGCGTTCGCCTCGCGGACGAGCGGGGCGGCTGCGTCGTAGTCGTGTTGCGCCATTGCCTGGCGCGCAGCCGTCCAGACGGCGAACGCATGTACCCCTGCGGGCAGGTCACCCGCAAGGGAGAGACCCTGCTTGAGCCAGCGTCGCGCCTCAGTCACGTGGCCGTGCGCGCGCCAGAACCGCCCGAGCGACGACACGATGCGCAGCCCCAGGGCACTGCGCCCCGAGTGGAAGGCAAACTCCAGCGCGGCACGCACGTTATCGAGCTCCAGCTCGACAACGCCGAGCCAGGCCGCCTGGTCGTCGCCCTCGAGACCCGACTCGGCGCGTTCGCACAGCTCCGCGACGAAGTCGGCATGCCGCGCGCGCAGCTCGTCGGCAGCTGTCTCGGCGCTCAGGAGCTCGTTCGCGTACTCCTGCACGGTCGCCAGCATCTGAAAGCGGGGATCGGCGCCCGCGACCGTTTCGCGCCGGAGGAGTCCCTTGTCCACCAGCTCCGAGAGATCGCCGACGAGGTTCTCGGAGACCTGCCCGCACACGGTCTCGATCGCATCGAGCGTTGACCCGCCGCGAAAGACGGCGAGGGACGCAAAAAGCGCGCGCTGGGGAGGGTTGAGCAGCCCGTAGCTCCAGTCGATCGTCGCGCGCAGCGTGCGTTGCCGGGCCGGCGCATCGCGCAGCCCTTCCGTCAGGACCCCGAGAGCATGGTCGAGCCGCCTGAGAAGCGCATCCAGCCCGAGCGCCGGGATACGGGCTGCGGCGAGCTCGATCGCGAGAGGAAGACGGTCAACCCGAGCGCAGATCTGGCTCACGACGGCACGGTCTGCGTTCGCCTCCCGAAACGTGGGATCGGCTGCGGATGCGCGCTCGAGAAAGAGCGTGGTGGCGTCGTCGTCGGGAAGCGGCCCGACCGGCACGACCTGCTCGCCGGATATCCGCAAGCGCCCGCGGCTCGTCGCCAGCACGACCAGGTCAGGAGCGCGCTGCATGAGGAGGCCGAGATCGTTCCCAGCGCTCGAGAGGTGTTCGAAGTTGTCGATCACGAGCAGGATCCGCCTTCCACGCAGCGCGTCTGCCAGCGTCTCGACCCGCGGCCGCGCCGTCGAATCGCGGACGCCGAGCACGCGAGCGATCTCGGCAACGACGAGGTCCGGGTCGGTGATCGGAGCCAGCGAGACGAGGTAGACCCCATCACGGAATTCCTGCAGTGCGTTCCGCGCTGCTTCGAGGGCAAGCCGCGACTTACCCGCGCCTCCCGTTCCGGTCAGGGTGACGACCCGCGTCTCGCCACCGGCGAGCAAGGCCGCCACGGCCGCCAGCTCGTGGTCGCGACCGACGAGCGGAGTGAGCGTGGCCGGCAGGTTGGTGGCGAATGGCGTGCGGAGTACCGGGAAGTCCCGCTCCAGCCCCGGGCCAACAAGCTGGAAGAGGCGCTCCGGGCCGGGGAAGTCCTTCAGCGCGTAGACCCCGAGGTCGATCGTTTCGATTCCCGCCCCGACCACGATCTCGCCGGTTGCCTCCGAGACGACCACCTGGCCTCCATGCGCGACGGAGCAGATCCGGGCAGCGCGGACGACGTCGATCCCGACGTAGCCCTCGCTGCCGCGTTCCGGCTGTCCGGTGTGAATGCCGATCCTGACCCGTACCTCGGCACCCTCCGGCCAGGGCTCGGCGGCGAGTCGCCTCTGGATCTCGGCCGCGGCATGCACGGCGTCGTGTGCGCTCTGGAACGCGACCATGAATGAGTCGCCCTGCGTGTCCACTTCCCGTCCGTGGAAGCGGGAGAACACGTCTCGCAGCAGGCGCCGATGGTTCTCCTGGACGCCGGCGTAGAGCGGGCCGAGCTGACGGAGGAGCTGTGTTGAGCCCTCGATGTCCGTGAACAGGAGGGTAACGGATCCCTCCGGCAGGTCGGCGCGGGGACGGCTGGGGGCCACCATGCGCCGTGAGTGTACGATCCGTCCGGCGTGTGAAGAGCCTCGACCGCGGTGTCTCCTCCATGCGCGGGTCGTGATACGCTCACCAAGCACCGTCCGTTCAGCCCCCACCGGAGGGAGGCTCGATGCGGGCGTAGGTCTGATGGGGTGTGGCCAAGCGGTAAGGCGCCTGACTCTGGATCAGGAGATCGAAGGTTCGAATCCTTCCGCCCCAGCCAACCTGGCGTCGTCAGACGGCCGTCGCGACCTCCAGCCGGCGCCGGAGGTGCTCCCCGGTCAGCGAGCCCTCCGCGCGTGCGAGGTCGGCGGGCGTGCCCTCGAAGATGACCCGGCCGCCATCGTGGCCGGCGCCCGGGCCGAGATCGATCACCCAGTCGGCGCGGGCTACCACGTCGAGGTTGTGCTCGATCACGATCACCGTCCGTCCAGCCTCCACCAGGCGATCCAGGAGGCCGATGAGGTTGTCGACGTCGTGCATGTGGAGGCCCGACGTCGGCTCGTCGAGCACGTAGACCGGCGTATCGCCCGACATCTCGATCGCCAGCTTCAGGCGCTGGCGCTCCCCGCCCGACAGCGTGTTGAGCATCTGTCCCAACGAGATGTAGCCGAGGCCGACATCGGTCAGGCGGTCGAGCATCACGCGCACCGGCTTCTCGCTGAAGAAGGCCGCGGCCTCCTCGACCGACATGTCGAGCACCTCGGCGATGTTCTTCCCGCGCAGCCGATAGCCGAGGACCTCATCGGTGAAGCGGCGGCCCTCGCACACCTCGCAGACGCTGACGACGCCAGCCATGAAGGCGAGATCGGTGTAGATCAGGCCGAGGCCCTTGCACTCCGGGCAGGCGCCCTCCGAGTTGGCGCTGAACAGGGCCGGCTTCACGCCATTGGCCGATGCGAACGCCTTGCGGATCGGCTCGAGGATGCCGGTGTAGGTGGCAGGGTTCGACCGGCGCGAGCCGCGGATGGCCGCCTGGTCGATGATGGTGACGGCCGGATCGGTGCGGGGCAGGCAGCCGTGGATGAGCGAGCTCTTGCCCGACCCCGCGACGCCGGTGACCGCCACCATCACGCCAAGAGGAACGTCGATCGAGACGTCCTTGAGGTTGTGCAGCCTGGCGTTGCGGATCGGAATCGAGCCGCTCGGCGTCCGCGGTGAGTCCTTCACGGTCTGCGCCACGTCCAGGTGCCGCGCGGTAAGCGTGCCCGACGCGCTCAAGCCCGCGAGGGGCCCCTCGTACACGATCCCGCCTCCGTGCGAGCCGGCGCCGGGGCCCATGTCCACGACGTGATCGGCGATCCGGATCACCTCCGGCTCGTGCTCGACCACGAGGACCGTGTTGCCCTTGTCGCGCAGGCGCTGGAGCAGCTCGTTCATCTGCTGCACGTCGTGAGCGTGGAGCCCGACCGTGGGCTCGTCGAAGACATAGGTCATATCGGTCAGGGCAGATCCGAGGTGGCGGACCATCTTCGTGCGCTGCGCCTCCCCGCCGGACAGGGTTGACGACTCGCGGTCCAGGCTCAGGTAGCCGAGACCGATGTGGACCATCGAGTCGAGCGTCTCGCGCAGCCCATTCACGATCGGCGCGACCGAGGGGTCGTCCAGGTCGCGCAGGAAGATGGCGAGGTCGCTGATCTGCATCGCCGCGCAGTCCGCGATGTTCTTGCCCTTGATGAGCGACGAGCGCGCGAGCGCGTTCAGCCGGGTGCCGCCGCACGTGGGGCAGGCGCTCGAGGTCGAGACGCGCTCGACGGCGGCACGGAGGCTTGGTTGCATCGACTCGACGTCCTTGACGAGATACTGGCGGCGGATCTTGTCGACGAGCCCCTCGTAGGTGAGGTTGAAGTTCTCGAACTTGACCTTCGTCTCCGCTCCGTGGAGGAGGCGTTCCCATTCCGCATCGGTGAAGTCGCGCAGCGGCTTGTCGGGGTCGAAGAATCCCGAGTCCACGTAGATGCGGTGGTACCAGGTGCCGACCTGGAAGTTCGGGAACGTGATGGCGCCCTCGTTGAGCGACTTGTCTCGGTCGACGAGCGCATCGATGTCGACGGTCGAGACGCGACCAAGGCCCTCGCACTCGGAGCACATGCCGCCAGTGATCGTGATCTCGCGGGACTCGGTCTCCGAACGCCCCTTCTCCAGCGTGATCTCGCCCCTGATCGTGCCGGCCGGGACGTTGAAGCTGAACGCGCTGGATGGGCCGATGTGCGGCTCGCCGAGCCGGCTGAAGATGACGCGGAGCATGTCGTGGGCATCGGTGGCAGTGCCGACTGTCGAGCGCGCGTTGGCGCCCATCCGCTCCTGGTCGACGATGATCGCCGCCGTCAGGTTCTCCAGCGAGTCGACGTCCGGGCGCGACGGGGTGCCCATGAATCCCTGGAGGAAGGCGGTGTACGTCTCGTTGATCAGGCGCCGCGACTCGGCCGCGATCGTCTCGAACACGAGCGAGCTCTTCCCCGACCCGGACACCCCGGTGAACACGGTGAGCCGCCGCTTCGGGATGTCGAGGCTGACGTCGCGCAGGTTGTTTTCGCGCGCTCCTCTGACGTGGATGGCGCCCCAGTCGGGCGTGCCGTCACTCATGGGACCGATCTTAGGAGGTCATCGATTCCGACGCTGCCATGCCCGAATGAGGCCTGCGCGTTCGGAGGCGACACGACCGCCAACCTCGGCCCCTGACCCGCCGCGCAGCGCGCTACCCTCGCGTCCAGTGATTGCCGCAGCCATCCTGTCCGTCCTCCTCCTGGGCGTGATCGTGGTCTTCCAGCTGGCGCTTGCGCTCGGGGCGCCGTGGGGTGCAGCAGCCTGGGGCGGCCAGAATCCCGGCGTGCTGCCGACCAGGCTGAGGATCGCCAGCGCCGTTGTTGCGCTGGTCGTCTACCCGCTCGTCATCGCCGTTGTCGTGGCCGCCGCGGGACTCATCGGCGACGACTGGCTGCCGGTGGACGGCTCGGTGCTGATGTGGGCGCTGGCTGGTCTGCTTGGGCTGGGCGCGCTCGCGAACTTCTCCTCACGCTCGCCACCCGAGCGGATCTGGGGGCCGGTGGCGCTGACCATCGCGATCTGCTGCGCGATCATCGCGCTCGGGATCTAGCGACGAGGGCGTTCAGCCATCGCCGACGTGCTCATGGCCCGATGGCGCGTCAACCGCCGGACCAACTCCACCGTGCTGCGGGTGGCGACGCAGCCGCTGTCCGAGCAGGCCGTGCGTGGGGCTGAGCACAAATGCAGCGACGAAGACGGCGGTCGCCAGGAGCACGATCGTCCCGCCTGAGGCCGTCCCCAGGTGGAACGAGAGGTAGTAGCCTGCAACTCCCACCGCCGCGCCGAGGAATGAGCCGAGCGCGAGCATCGGCACGAACCGGTCGACCAGCAGGCGCGCCGTGGCGGCCGGGGTCACCAGCATGGCCAATACCAGGATGATGCCGACCGCCTGGATGCTGACCACGATGGTCACCGTCAGGATCACCAGCAGCAGGGCATCGAGCGCGAAAACGGGGTAGCCCAGTGCCGCGGCCAGGGTGCGGTCGAAGGAGACGAGCACCAGCTCCTTGTGGAGCGCCGCAAGGACGCCGATGATTCCCAACCCCACGGCCGCGCTGACGGCGATGTCGCCCGCGGAGACGCCCTGCAGGTTCCCGATCAGGAACCCGGTGAGGTCGCCCTGGAAGGTCTGGCGCGTGCTGATCAGCACGATCCCCAGCGCGAAGGCGGCGGCGAAGAAGATGCCGATGGCAGCGTCCTCGCGGATCCGCCCGCCGCGTGCAACCAGCGCGATGCCGAGCGCGGTGATCAGTCCCGCCACCAGCGCGCCGCCGAAGATGCTCAAGCCCGCCAGGTAGGCCAGCACGATGCCCGGGAAGACTGCATGGCTGATGGCGTCGCCGATGAAGGCTAGGCGCCGCACGATCACGTACGCGCCGATCGCACCGCAGGTCGCCCCCATCACCACCACCTCGGCCAGCGCTCGCAGCACGAAGTCGTAGCCGAGCGGGTCGGTCAGCCAGCCCATTGGTCGCTAGCCCGCGCGCGGCCGGCTGCCCGGCCCGTGGTGCCCGCCGCCGTGGACGTGGCTATGGTCGCCCTCGTGCACGATCAGCAGCTCACCGCCGAACGTGGCGTGCAGGATCGGCGGCGTGAAGGTCTCCGCTGGCGGTCCAAAGGCGACCACACGGCGGTTGACGAAGCAGAGCTGATCCGAGATCTCGGCCGCCGACTCGAGGTCGTGGGTGGCGTGCAGGATCGTGGTCCCGGCATCGCGCAGCTCGCGCAGCAGGTTGACGATCAGCTGCTCGGTCGTCTGGTCGACCCCGGTCATCGGTTCATCCAGGAGAAGGACCGATGCCTCCTGCACCAGAGCGCGCGCCAGGAAGACGCGCTGCTGCTGTCCTCCCGACAGGGCGCCGATCTGGGCCTGGCCGAGCTCGCCAAGGGCCACGCGATCGAGGGCGTCGCGAACCGCCGCACGGTCCGCGGTCCCGGGCACCCGCAGCCAGCCGATGCGCGGGTAGCGCCCCATCATCACCACCTGCTCCGCGCTGACCGGGAAGCTCCAGTCGACCGCCTCTCGCTGCGGGACGTAGGCAAGCCGGTCGCGCTGCTCGGAGACGGGTCGCCCGTCCAGGAGGGTCCTGCCTGCGCTCACCGGGGCGAGCCCCAGGATCGCCTTGAGCAGCGTGCTCTTGCCGGAACCATTCGGCCCGATCACCCCGACCAGAGTGCCCGGTGGGATGGCGAGCTCCACTCCCTGCAGCACCAGGCCGTCGCCATAGCCGGCGCCGACGCCGTTGAGGACCAGCCCTGGTTGCGTTCCGATCACCGCCTTATGATACCCAGTCTCGCCTGTGCTAGCATCCCGGCATGGATCGCAGGACCCTCGACGCGGCCGATCGGCTCACCGCGGCCGGGGAGCGGGTCACCCGACAGCGGCTGCTGGTTGCCAACGCGCTGGCCGCCTCCGGCCGCCAGTTGACCGCCGAGCAGCTCTACCGCAGCCTGCGGCGGCAGGTTCCGGGTATCGGGCGGGCGACCGTCTTCCGCACCCTGGAGACGCTGGTCGAGGCCGGCGTGGCGCGTCGCCTGGAGCTCGACGGCCACGTCTACGCGTACGTCGCGTGTCTCCCGGCTCACCACCACCACCTCGCCTGCACCCGCTGCGGCCGGGTGGAGGAGATCGACGAGGCCTATATCCGGCCGATCGCCCAGCGCCTCGCCCGTGATCTCGGCTTCGAGATCGACGATGCGCGGCTCGACTTCTATGGGCGCTGCGCCGCGTGCCGCGTCGAGGACGCGGCATCCGCCTGAGCCGATGCGACGCTGCGTGATCCTCGCACTGGGGCTGCTGGTCGCCATCGCCGGCTGCGCGGGCGGCTCCCCAGGGCCCAGCGACGGGCGGCTGCGGGTGGTGGCCACCACCACCCAGGTCGGCGAGGCGGCACGGGAGGTTGGTGGCGACGAGATTCAGCTCACCGTCCTGCTCAGTCCCGGCGCCGAGGCGCACGAATTCGAGATCACGCCGCCGGTGGCGGCCGCGATCGAGCGGAGCGACCTGATCCTCGAGAGCGGAGCCGGCCTCGAGAGCTGGATCGAGGGCGCGCTGGCCACCATCGGCGGGCAGGATCGGCTGCGAGACATGAGCTCCGGGGTCGCGCTGCGAGCGCCGGACGATCCGGCCGAGGCCGGTGAGGTCGACCCGCATTGGTGGCTGAACGCCCCGAATGCGATCCGCCTGATCGAGAACGTCCGCGACGCCCTGGGCGCCGCTCGTCCCGACCTGGCGGACGGCTTCGCAGATCGCGCCGCGGCCTACGTGGCTCGCCTCCAGGCGGCCGATGTCGAGATCCGGCGGCTGATGGGTGAGATTCCCCCGGCGCGACGCGGGATCGTGACGAACCACGACGCGCTCGGCTACTTCATGGCCGAGTACTCGCTGCGCTTCGTGGGTTCGGTCTTTCCCAGCCTGGACGTCTCGTCTGAGCCGGATCCCGCACAGCTTGCTGCGCTGGCAGACACGATCCGCAGCGAAGGAGTGATCGCGATCTTCAGCGAATCGGCCGTCAATCCGCGCCTGGCTCGCGCCATCGCTGACGAGAGCGGGGCACGGGTCGTGGACGAGCCGCTCTACACCGATTCGCTGGGGCCGCCGGGATCCGCCGCGAGCACGCTCGATGGCATGCTGCTGCACGACGCGCGAGTGATCCACGACGCGCTGGTCGGTGGCTGACGACCTCAGGTCGGCTCGGCGGGAGCCTCCTCGTCGGCGACTTTCTCGGGGGTGGCTTCGGGAACGACTTCGGGAGCCTTCTCGACGGCGACCGATTCGGGGGCAGCCTCGGGCTCCGCTTCGGGCGTCTCCTCGGGAGCCACTTCCGGAGCCTCATCGGGTGGCGGAGGAGCTGCCGGCAGCCGCGCCGCCTCCTCGCGGGCCTTCAGCTCAGCCAGCAGGGCGTCGCGACGAGCGTCGGCCTGCGAGCGGGCATCGGCCTCTTCGCGCTCTTGTTCGGGTCTGCGTCTCACGGCGAGCCGAGTCTACTCGGCCTGGCATCCAACCCTAGTAGGGGAATTCCGCCTCGGAGGGCTCGCTGCTCTGCGACGGGCTGTCCGCGCCGACCGTTGCGATGAACCACACGTCATAGACCCCGTCGCCCGTCGAGTCGCCCGTTGCCGTGTCGCCGGTGTAGTAGTACAGCGGCTGGCCGTTGTGGGTGACCTGCTTGCTGCCGTCGGGGCGGGTGGTGGTGCCGAAGTCGCCCGAGATGCCAGGACCGGCGCTCACCTGCGACCCATCA
>JALYNS010000218.1 GCA_030773035.1 Chloroflexota bacterium | reverse complement strand
TTCTTCTTGAGGGCAGCATCGTTATCCGCAGTCCATTTCTGGAAGGACTCCTCCTTACCGCGCTTGATATTGAAGCCTTGCTCATACAGCAACGACATCCCAATCTCTCCTCTCTGACAGAGGCCGGTCCCGGCTTGGCCGCCAGAATACGCCCCGCCCCGAAACTGCCCGCCATGAGCGGAGGACCCGCACTCCGGCAAGCGTCGAGCGGACCACGTGTCAGGCTGTGCCCGGGCTCAAGACCCTCGGGCTCAGTCGCGGGATGACCAGCAGCACCGTCAGGCCACCGACCCACACAGCGGGCAAGGCGAGGAAGACAGCCACGGGAACGACCCACCGGTGGTTGGCTCGGGCCCCCCAGCCGACGAGCGCCGCGGCCACCAGCAGGCGGACGAAGAACGGCACGTTCACCAGAATCGGGAGCGAGTAGTCCACATACGGATTTGGCGCTCGAAGGGCGGGCCCAACCGTGCCGAACCACTGCAGCCATAGGTCCGGCGCAAGGAGAAACGAGGCGATGCCCATGACCGCGGTGGCGCCGGCAGCGACCGCGAGGCTGCGCCATTCCCGTCGCACGGCGAACCACAGCAGCCCGATTCCGGGGGTGACCTTCGTCAGCAGGACGAACGACCAGGCACCCGGGTAACGGAAGCCGAGGACAATCGCCAGCGCAAACAAGGCATGAATCTGGCCTTCACGGATGTCCTTGAGGGCGAACGGCAGGAGGGCGAGCGCCCATCCGCCGACCGCCGGCCCCGCGGCGATGAGCAGCGCCACCCCGAGGATCACCGTCCATACGGCATGGAACACCGGCCATGACAGCTGGGTCAGGGGCCAGATGGCTTGCGCCAGGGCCGGAGGGTAGACGTACGTGTGCGATTCAGGCCAGGGGCGACTGTAGAGGCCAACCCGCCAGGCCGACCAGAAGCTCCAGTTATCAAGGGCCACGATATTGACCGCGCTCTGGTAGATCAGCCAACCCCCGAGGAGGAGGCCCGATCCGCTGGCAAGCCTTCCCAGCCACCATGCCAGAGGTTGGGAATGCCCCGCGACGGCCAGTTGCTTCCGGAACATGGGCATCCCTCCGTGCTCGTCACCGTACACCGCGGGCAAGCAAGCCGTTACCCGGGCACTACACAAGTTGGAGCACCACGTGTAACGATGGGACCCACGCCGGAGTGGCGGAACGGCAGACGCGGCCGGCTTAAACCCGGCTGCCCGCAAGGGCGTGGGGGTTCGACTCCCTCCTCCGGCACCAACCCTCGGTCAGCGGCGACGGGTCAGCGACGGCCGATGCGCAGAACGCCACGCTTGGGAGCCGGGGCCGTTGGCAGGGGCGTTCGTTGCCGCCAGTCCGCCCCAACGATCGCGACGGCGAGCGCCTGCATGGCCTGCGAGGCGGGCGAGCTGGGACGGCTGACGACGACCGGCACGCCCTCGTTCACCGCCCGGATCATGTCGACCTCGGTGTAGGGGATCTCGGCCGCCGGCTTGGCCCTGAGCAGGTTCTCGACGTCCCGGGTCTTGAGCAGCTCCTTAGGGAAGACGTGGTTGACGACGAGGTGGGTGACGGCCCGGAGGGTGGCCGTCTCGGCCAGGAAGCCGAGCATCAGGGTGGTGGCTCGCAGCGCCGCGATCTCCGGGAAGATGACGAAGATGTGGGTATCGGCCTGCTCGAGCATCCAAAGCGTCCGGGAATCGAGCCGCGAGCCGCAGTCAACCAGGACGTGGTCGAACGCGGGCTTGAGCATGCTGATCGCCTGCTCCAGCTGGTCGACCGTGACGCGGAAGTCAGCCTCTGGATTGGCCGGCGCGGCCAGCACGCTGATGCCCGAGGAGTGCGGAGTCAGATAGGTGGCGGCAAGCGCCGCGTCGGTCAATGCCTGCTCGTCACGGCACATGTCCGAGATGTCGTAGCGCGGTGTCAGGTTCAGATGGGTCGCCACCTGGCCGAACTGGAGGTCCAGGTCGATCAGGAGCACCCGACCGCCATGACCCTGCGCCTTGTTGTGGCCGCCCGCCAGCAGGACGGCCGAGTTGACGGCCAGGGTCGTGGTGCCGACCCCGCCCTTCGGGGAGAAGAAGGTCACGATCCGCCCGGCGCCGTCCCCCGTAGGCCCCGTGGGGCGGCCGCGACCGGTACGGATGAGGAGCGCCTCGACCCGCGCCTCGAGCTCTCGCATGCTGAAGCCGGCCGCGATCACGTCGTCGGCGCCCGCCTCGAGGAACGCGATACGCGCCTCGACGTCCCCGGCCGGGGAGACGATCACCACCGGGACCTGGTTGCGGCTCGCCTCGCGAATGCGGACGATCGCGCCCGAGACTGCCACACCCTCGGCCAGGACCAGGTCGTAGGAAGACGTGCCGACCTCGGTGACGACCTGGGCGGCGGTGTCGACGCTGGTGGTCACGTAGCCTGCTTCGCGGAGCTGCTCGAGCTGCGCGCGCAGGCTGGGGCTCGGGGCACAGATCAGAATCGGGTTGGCGGGCACGTGCTTCCTCGACGAGATAGAGCCGATCGGTCGCCAAGTATAGGGGGCCGCTGCCGCTGATTGCGACAGGGGGTCGGGGACCGTATACTGGCCGGGACCTCCAGCGATGGAGGTTGTTTCCTGTAGCTGGGCTCCTTTCTGCCGCACCCGTTCGGCGCACGCCGTCGGTGCCGCAAGCCCATAGAGAGGAGGAGATCGGCCTATGCGCCGCTACGAACTGATGCTCCTGTTCCGCCCTGACCTGGAGGACGACAAGCTCCAGGCGGCCGTCGAGAAAGTGACGCGCGCGATCGTCAACGCCGGCGGAGCGCTCACCAAGGTGTCACCCTGGGGCAAGCGTCGACTCGCCTACGACATCAAGCACTTCCGCGAGGCGAGCTACTTCCTGATCCACTTCGACATCGCCCCCTCGGAGGTGCGCGGGATCGAGCGCGGGATCCTGATCACCGAGGAGATCCTGCGGCATCTCGTGACCGTGCTCGAGGAGAAGGCACTGGGCCGGGCCGATGACGAGATCCCGATCTCCGACGAGGTCATCCCGCTCGTGATCGACGAGGCGGAAGACCTCCAGGCCGAGGGGCTCGGAGACGAAGTTGACGAGGAAGAGGTTGCCGCCCAGGCGTGACGCCGGCGGTCGGAGGAGACCAGCACCATGACCCTGAACAAGATGATGATCATCGGCAACCTGGGCGCAGATCCGGAGCTGCGCTATACGCCCGGCGGGAAGGCGGTCGCCGAGCTGCGGGTTGCCGTCAACGACCGGTCCAAGGGCCCGGACGGCGAGTGGCAGGAGGAGACCCAGTGGTTCCGCGTGGAGCTCTGGGAGCAGGCCGCCGAGCGTGCCGCCGAGCGCCTGCGCAAGGGCCACAAGGTCTTCGCCGAGGGGCAGTTGCGCGCGCGCGAGTGGGAGGGCAAGGACGGCCAGAAG
>JALYNS010000217.1 GCA_030773035.1 Chloroflexota bacterium | reverse complement strand
CGGCGGGGGTGATAAGGAGAACAACGGCGGCGGGGGCTTCGGCGTCTCGGCCACGCCGGCCGGCGCCTGGATCATTCGCGACGGCGACGTGCAGTGGGAGCCAGCGGTGGATGCGACGCGCCTCGCGACCTGGGGCATGGTCGTGGCGATCGTCTTCCTGCTGACGGTCCGCGCCATCGGCAAGGCCAACGCACGCGCTCGCGAGAAAACCGCCAAGCGCTGACCCGGTCACGTGCCGGGAAACGCGAACGCCGCCTGGCGGGAGGCGGCGTTCGTATCTGGGGGACTGTGGTTGCGGGGGACGGATTCGAACCGACGACCTTCGGGTTATGAGCCCGACGAGCTACCACTGCTCCACCCCGCGAAGGGATGGTAGCCCCCGAGTACTGGATCGGTCAATCAGACGAGGCGATCCAGGAAGCGGGTGATCAGGAACAGGACGATCGGCAGCCCGATCGCCGTCGCGAAGGCGCCCAGCGTCCCCGGCCGCCACGGCCAGGTCGGGAGCCTGTCCAGTACTTCTCGCTCAGTGACGAGGCTCGCGAGGGTCTTGTTCAGGGCGTCCGCATCAGCCAGGTCACCGCTGTCGACCGACCGATGCAACGCGCCGATGGTTGTCTTCAGGCGATCGCCGGCCTCTCCCTGGAGGCGTCCCTTCTCCGCGGCAATGCGCCGATGCATCCCGCGCAGGGGCAGCACGAAGGCCGCCACTGCGACGGTGGTGA
This sequence comes from Chloroflexota bacterium, assembly GCA_030773035.1. Taxonomy (GTDB): domain Bacteria; phylum Chloroflexota; class Limnocylindria; order QHBO01; family QHBO01; genus CF-167. The sequence continues at coordinate 3,189 of JALYNS010000217.1, read as the reverse complement.
CGCTGCCCAGCCAGGTGAACATCAGCACCGGAGAGACCTGCTCGAAGGCGACCGGATCGGCAACGATCGAGGTGCCGCCGATCAGGATCAGGCCAATGGCCGTACGCGAGGTGAGCAGCGAGAAGGCGTACAGCGGCGCCGGCCGGAACAGGTCGATCCGAGCCGCGAGCGCGTGGATGCGGTCCACCGCCCGCAGCTGGCGGAGGGTGTGATACAGGAGTACCAGGATAAGGACGGTGATGATCCCCTCACCGATGATGCGCAGTACCAGCCCCAGGGTGGTGAGGCCGACAATGCCTACTCCCGCTGGGTCGAGGAGGTACTGCGCCGCGAGCAGGAGAGCACTCAGCACCACCAGCACCAGCGCAGGAGCGGCCGGAACGACCGTCAAGCTGTAGCGAAGCCGCGCCACCTCGTCGCTCGGAGCGTCAAGCGCCGGCTCAAAGGTGTCCATGGCACGGTGTGCCTCACCGTCGAGGTAGTAGATCAGCCAGAGCATCGCGACCGGCAGCGCGGCGTAGTACAGGCCCGTGCCGAGGCTCGTGCGCGCCCCGAAGCCACCCAGCATTCCCTGCCCGAAGGTGATGCCTCCGGTCAGCGCCAGCATGGCGGCGAAGACGAGCCAGGAAGGACCCGGCACGCGATCGATCCACCATGTCAGGCGGTTGATCCAGCCGGGCGCGTACGGCCGATCCGAGGCGCCGAAGGTGAGGCGTGAGCTCGCGGCGTCGGTTGACATCGGCGGGAGTGTAGCAACCCGATATCCTGCCCACCCTACGCACGGAGGTGCAACGGTGGCGGAGGGACCCTGGGGCCTGCGTCAGGTCGGGCAGATTCGGATCAACGTCGCCGATGTCGATCGCGCGGTCGCCTTCTATCGTGATGTCCTGGGCATGTCATTTCTGTTCGCCTTCCCTGGGCTGGCCTTCTTCGACGTCGACGGCGTGCGGCTGATGCTGGCCGAGCCCGAGGGTCGTGATTCCGGCGGCGAGTCGGCGATCTACTACCGGGTCGATGACATCGGACAGGCAGTTGCCACCCTCGAGAATCGGGGCGTGTCGTTCGACGACCAGCCGCACGTGGTCCATCGGGACCCTGCCTACGACCTGTGGATGGCTTTCTTCCGTGATCCGGACGGCAATGTCCTGGCGCTCATGAGCGAGGTGCCCACCGCGTAGCGTCGGCTACAATGCCGCCGGGTTCGCGCCCGCGCGAGCCATCCCGACCGATGCGAGGCTGTGCGCGCCGATGGCCGTGAACCCCAAGAAGCTGCGACCCTACGACCAGCCGCCGAAGGTCCGTCGCCCGATCGTTCCCAACGCCCCGGACGGTGCTGCCACCGCCTTCCTGGTCGCCGCCCTGGTCTGGTTCCTGATCGCCACCGGGATCGGGCTGCTGTGGTCGGCGATGCAGCTCTTCCCCGAGCAGCTGACCCTGAGCCTGGCGATCCCGACCTTCGGTGGCGAGCTCACCGTGGAGTTCAGCCCCGCCACGGTCAGTGCAGGGTTCTGGAATTCGCTGGTCTACGGCTGGCTGGGCAACGCCGGGCTGGGCGCAATCTTCTTCATCACCCCGCGTCTGCTCGGGCAGCGCCTGGTTGATGAGCGCCTTGCGGTCGCATCGGCCTCCCTCTGGAACGTGGGCCTGCTGGCCGGCCTGGCGGTGCTCTACGTTCCCCAGCTGGTCGCCGCGGGCACGCTGACCGAGTTCCCGTTGCCAATCGACGGGGTTCTGCTGCTCGCCCTGCTGCTGGCCAACGCATCGTTCTGGCGCACGCTGCTGGCGTCGGGCGAGGTTCCGTACGTGAGCATCTGGTACTTCGGCGTCGCGCTTCTCGCCCTGCTGGGGCTCTACGGCCTGGCCTCGCTCTTGCCGCTGCTGAACCTGCCGACCACCGGGGCGCTGCTTGCCAATGCCTTCTACGTGCGGGCTCTCGAGACGCTGTGCGTGAGCGGCCTCGCCCTCGGCACGCTCTACTACGTCGTTCCGCGGGCCACCGGCAATCCACTCTATTCGTGGGGCCTGGCCATGCTCGGCTGGCTGCTCTGGCTCGGCCTGGGAACGCTCGCGCCGCTGGCCAGCCTGGTCGACACCAGCGTTCCGTTCGTCATCACCCAGCTCGGCAACGTCGCCACGCTCCTGTTGGTGGTGCCTGCCTTCCTGGTGGTGGCCAACCTGCTGCAGACGATGACCGGCCGATGGACGCTTGCACTCTCACCCGGCACGGTCCCGTTTGCGCTGGTGGCGGTCTCCTTCCTGGTGGCGACCAGCATGCTCGAGGCGATCGGCGCGCTCGGATCGGTGCGGGCGTTGATCGGCGGCACGGAGTGGGGTGTCGGCGTGCGCTTCTTTGCCTTCTTCGGCACGGCCACGCTCGCCTTCCTGGCGCTGGCCGATCACGCGTTTCCCCGCCTGCTGCGCAGGGACTGGAGCGGGACATTTCTGGCCGAGGTGACGCTGTGGGCCGGCTTCGCCGGGGCGGGCCTCGCAGGCCTGTCGCTGATTGCCGGTGGCATCGCTCAGGGCTCGCTCCTCTCCCAGGGCGCCAGCCCGGATGACATCACCGGCACGCTCTTCTGGTTCCGCCTCGTCCTGGGCGCGGGGCTTGGTCTGGTGGCCCTGGCCGCCCTGCTCGCGACCTTGAACGTATTCCTCATGTACACCAGCGCACGACGGGCCGACTACGCCGTTATCGGCGAGGCGACGGCCGCGCCGGCGGCCAGCTGAGCCGATGACTGTCCACACCCCGATCGAATCGCGCACCAGCGGCATCCCCGGTTGGGCACTCGGCGCCACGGGCGTCGTCTTCCTGGCTGGCGCCCTCTTCTTCGCGACGAACCTGGCCGGCGCCAACCCGCCCATCGGCGGGACGCCGGAGCCGTCCGGAGGCGGCCTCAGCGCCGCGGCCATCATCAGGGCCGCCGGCTGCCAGTCGTGCCATGGCCCCGACCTTGCCGGCCAGGGCACCTTCCCCAACCTGCACGGCGTGAAGGACGGCCCGGTCAGTGCCAACCTGCAGCAGCTCGGCTCCGACCAGCCCGACGACTGGGCCGACCTGTGGATCGCTGGCACCGACCCCGCCGTGGCGGACCTCGAGCGCGGCGGGATGCCGGTCTTCGGCGCGGACCCTTACAACCTCACGGCCGAAGAAATTGCGACCGTTGTCGAATACCTGAAGACCCTGCCATG
>JALYNS010000216.1 GCA_030773035.1 Chloroflexota bacterium | reverse complement strand
ATTCTTGCCAACACGGCCGCGGTGGCCTCCTCCGGAACGAATGACCCGGACGTGGCAAACGACGCGAGCTCGGCCACCACCATCGTGGTTACAACGCTACCGACTCCGTCTCCGAGCGGCTCGTTGCCCGATGCCAGTGCATTCACCCCCGGCGCTGCCATTGGACCGGTCGTCCTGCTGGTTGGCTTCGCTGTCTGGATCATGCTGGTGTCGGGGCTCGCAGTGGAGAGCACGCGGCGTCAGAGCGACCGCAGGCCACGCCTCCGCCGCTGACAGGGGACGGGCTGGTGGCAGCCGGCACCCGGTTGTGCCAACGCGCCACCTACACTCACCGCCCGTGATCCTGTCTCGAGACGCGCGACTCCTGTTCGCGACCCGCATCGCCCGCATGTTCGGCTATGGGCTGCTCTCCGTGGTGCTCGTGCTCTACCTGGTCGAGCTCGGCATCGACGGCTTCGGGGTGGGGCTGATCCTGACCCTGACCCTGGTCGGCGACGCGGCGATCAGCCTGTGGCTGACGACTCGGGCCGACCGCATCGGTCGCCGCCGCGTCCTCCTCGTCGGAGCTGCGCTGATGCTTCTCGCCGGCGTCGTCTTCGCCGTGACGCGCGACCCCTGGATCCTGCTGCTGGCGGCCACCGTCGGTGTGATCAGCCCCAGCGGCAACGAGGTCGGCCCGTTCCTGGCTGTTGAGCAGGCGTCGCTTTCGCAGACCGTTCCGGACCGGGATCGCACGCGGGTCTTCGGCTGGTACAACCTGGTTGGCTCGCTCGCCACCGCCAGCGGGGCGCTGGCCGCGGGCTTCATTGCGCAGGCACTCCAGGCGACGGGCAGCAGCGTGGTCGACTCGTACCGGGGGGTCGTGATCGGCTACGCCGTGGTCGGGCTCAGCCTGGCGGCGCTCTTCCGGCGCCTCTCGCCGGCGATCGAGGTGCCGGCGGCACGGAGCACGGCCGTCGCCGGGCGGCTGGGGCTGCATCGGTCGCGAGGGATCGTGCTTCGTCTTGCCGCACTCTTCTCGCTTGACGCCTTCGCAGGAGGGTTCGTGATGCAGAGCCTGATCGCCTACTGGTTCCACCTGCGCTTCGGGGCCGATCCGGCCACCCTGGGCGCCATCTTCTTCGCCGCCAACGTCCTGGCCGGCTTCTCGGCGCTGGCCGCCGCGCGGCTTGCTGCGCGCATCGGGCTCATCAACACCATGGTCTTCACCCACCTGCCCTCCAACGTCCTGTTGATGGCCGTGCCGTTGATGCCGAGCCTGCCGCTGGCGGTGGGCGTGCTCCTGGCCCGATTCGCAATCAGCCAGATGGACGTCCCGACTCGACAGTCCTACACGATGGCGGTGGTGGATCCGGATGAGCGTTCGGCCGCTGCCGGCGTGACAGGAATCGCCCGCAGCCTGGGAGCCGCCGTTTCGCCGTCGTTGGCCACCCCGCTGATGCAGAGCGTGCCGCTGGCCGGCCTGCCATTCCTCATCGGTGGGGGGTTGAAGGTTATCTACGACCTGCTCTTGCTACGCGACTTTCGAGCGGTGAGACCGCCCGAGGAGGTCCGGTCGCGACGCGCGACCTGAAGTTCGTGCGGCATCAGGTACGCGGGTCCTGCCCGGGTACTGCACCAGACCGCATATCGGGGTTTCGAGGCTCTTCGGCCGGAAATGCCGATCCGCGCAAGCCGTACCCCCGGGACGATCACCCCATGGTCATGACCGTCGATTGGCCCCGATGCTCTCCGCGTCGAAATCGTCGGTTCCGCAAATCGTTTCCGTTTCCTCGAAAGGACGGCGGTGATTCGGTCAATCGCTCGGCCACTCCGGCGGCAAGCCCCAATGCTGGGGTTCGTCTCCTTGACCGCAGCCCTGCTTGCCTCGCTGCTGCTGGTCGGCACCGCCTCGCCCGGCCTGGCCGTCGATGACCAGGGCGCGTGCGGCGTCCACCCGCTCGACGTGGTGCTGATCATCGACCGCTCAGGAAGCATGCAGTCGGAGCAGAGCGGTGGACATTCGCGGAACTACTGGGCGGAGCTGGCCGCCAACCAGCTGACCGACAACCTCGACGGCGGCGTCGGCAATGTCGGTGGATTGCACCACATCGGCCTTACCACCTTCGGTGGCAGCACCGCCACCGTGAACCTGGCGCTCGGCACCTCGAATGCCGCCGCCGTTCACGCTGCCATCAATGGCATCTCGGCCAGCGGCGCCACGCCGCTGAAGCTGGGCATGGCCACTGGTGCGGCCGACGTCCTCGCCAACCAGCGAAGCACGGCCAACGACGTCCCGGTCCTCCAGGTCGTCGTGCTCCTCTCGGACGGACGGCCGAACCCCGCCAGCCAGCGCCCCAACGGAGCGGAGATCGACGCCTACCTCGCCTCGGCCGACGTCGCGTACTCGGTCGCCATCGGCGCCGGAGGCAGCGGCCTCAGCCAGGTCGACCTGGACCTGATGCAGGATCTGGCCAACCCCGCAGCCAACTACCACCAGATTGCCGAAGCGTCCGACCTTCCGGGCCTCTTCGCGGACATCTTCACGGAGCTGACCTGCCCACAGATCGGGATCGAGAAGACCCCGAGCGTATCGAGCCTCGATGCCACGGGCGGTGCGGTCGCCTATGCGTACGCGGTGACCAACAGCAACCCGGATGCGGCCCTCTCGACCGTCGCCGTGAGTGACGACAAGTGCTCGCCGGTGAGCTACCTCTCGGGCGACGCGAACGACGACGCCAGGCTGCAGTCCGGCGAGACCTGGACCTTCAGCTGCAGCGCGATGCTGACAGAGACCACCACGAATGTGGCAACTGCCAGTGGCGAGTACAACGGCATCGGGTTCTCAGCGCAGGCTGTCGCCACGGTCGTGGTCCTGGAGCCGACGCCTACCCCAACGC
>JALYNS010000215.1 GCA_030773035.1 Chloroflexota bacterium | reverse complement strand
CCCGAGGGTGACGCCGACCACCGGGAAGAGGTAGGTGACCATGGTGGCGACCGTGGCCTCGAGGTGCGCGATCAGGAAGTAGAGCAGGACGAAGGCGAAGAACGAGCCGAGCAGGCCGAGCCAGAGCAGGGCGATGATCGAGTCGAGCTGCTGCGGCGGCCGCAGCTCCGAGCCGCTCAAGAGCGTGAAGATCCAGATGTAGACGGCCCCGAAGGCCAGGTTGCCGGCGGCCACCACGTTGCGCGGCGTGCCGTGGATCATGGCCTTGTTCAGGGAGGCGCCGAGGGCATACGAGATGGCCGCGACCGTGACGGCGCCGGTCCCGACAAGCGCGATCGGGTCGCCGCTCAGGGCGAATTCGCGCGAGGCGAGCATGGCCGCACCGGCGAACCCGGTCACCAGGCCGATCACCCGCACCAGCGTCACCGACTCGGTTCGCAGGATGAGCCCCGCCAGGATCAGGCTGAAGATCGGCGTGAGGGAGTTGAGCACCGCGGCGGTGCCCGAGTCGATGTACTGCTCGCCCCACGTGATCAGGAAGAAGGGGAGGGCGGTGGCGATCAACCCCAGCACGGCCAGCGGCGCAAGCTCGCGAAGGTTTCCCGGCAGCCGTTCCCCGCGGAGGCGCATGTAAATGAGCATGGCAATGGCGCCGATGCTGATCCGATACGCCACCAGGGTGGCGGGGTCCATCTCCTCCACCCCGATCTTGATCCAGAGGAATGAGGAGCCCCAGATGAGCCCGAGTAAGATGAAGGCAGCCGGCAGCAGCCAGGGTCGCTTGGCCATCGGCGAAGGGTAGCGGAAGGAAGGACCGATGCCGACCCTGCGCGTGGCGGCCTGCCAGATCGATCCGCAGCTCGGCGAGGTCGAGGCCAACCTGGAGCGGATCACCCGCGCCGTTGCTGAGGCCGCAGCCGCAGGTGCCGTGCTCGCCGTCCTGCCCGAGGCCGCCGTCACCGGCTATGCATTCACCTCGCTCGACGAGGGACGGGCCGTGGCACGCCGGGCCAGCGTGGTCGCGGGGGACGCGATCGCCGGACTGGCCGAGACGCACGACCTGACGGTCATCTGCGGCACGCTCGAGGCCCAGGGCGAGGAGGTCTTCAACGCCGCGCTGATGGCCACCCCCGACGGCCGCCGCTACACCTACCGCAAGATGCACCTCCCCTTCCTGGGGATCGACCGCTTCGCCACCCCCGGCCCGGACGGGCCGAGCGTGGTCGAGGTCGGCGGCCTGCGGATCGGCGTGCTGATCTGCTACGACCTGCGCTTCCCGGAGGCGGCCCGGATGTGCGCCCTGGACGGCGCTGATCTGATCGCCCTGCCGACCAACTGGCCGGTCGGGGTGGACTTCCACCCGGGCATCTTCGCCCCCGCTCGCGCCGCCGAGAACCACTGCTACCTGCTCGCCTGCGACCGCGTCGGGACGGAGCGGGGCGTGACCTTCATCGGCCGCTCGTCGCTCTTCGACTACGACGGGCACCAGCTCGCGGTCGCCAGCGATGACCGGGAGGAGCTGCTCATCGGCGAGATCGACCCCGAGGCGGCGCGCGCGACTCACGTCCGGCGGCGGCCCGGGGAGCACGAGTGGGACACCGTCGCCGACCGGCGACCGGGGCTCTACCGGCGGCTGCTCGAGCCGGCCGTCGACCGGCAGCACCCGCCATCGGCCAACCTGTACTCCGGGGACGCCGACTAGGTCAGTCGGAGGCGGCCCACATCACCAGGCCGCAGACGAAGACGCCCGATACCAGGCCGATGAACGCGGCCAGGCCTTCCGGGCCCGACCCGCCCTGCGTTGGGGCGACCACGTTGATGACCTGGAGCCCCACGATCATGAAGACCAGCCAGCCAACGCTGGCGACCGACGCGATGATGGCCTTGGACCGGCGGGTGAAGCTCACGGCGCCCATCGTAGCAAAAGGGTTCAGTCGTCTCCCCGGCCGGACTGCTCGCGGATGGTGGACACGATCCCGGCGTCGGCGAGCGTGGTCACGTCGCCCAGAGCACGCTTCTCGGCGATGTCGCGCAGGAGGCGCCGCATGATCTTGCCGGAGCGCGTCTTGGGCAGGTCCGGGGTGAACATGATCTGCTTCGGCCGCGCCAGCTTGCCGATCACCTCAGAGACGTGCTCGCGCAGCTCCACGCC
>JALYNS010000214.1 GCA_030773035.1 Chloroflexota bacterium | reverse complement strand
CCGCGGCGGCCGCGCGACGGGTAACGCCGAGCGCGGCACGCGGCGCGGTCCGCAGCAGAGTCATGGTCCGTCGCCACTCAGCTGCGGGCTGGCCAATCCCCGGCAGGACCGCGCCGAGCAGCGCGGTGCCGATCAGCGCGACCGAGCTGCCCAGGAACAGGATCTGCACATCGATGACGTCGGCAAGCCCGGCCAGGGCCATGCCGGTGATGTAGAGGACGTCGCGGATCACGTAGTTCGTGCTGAAGACGCGCCCACGCATCTCGCGCGGCGTGTTGCGCTGGTTGATCAGGCGTCCGGCGACGAACGATGGTGCATTCAGCACTCCCGAGATGCCGATCAGCGCGATGGCGATCCAGACGTTGGACGAGAGGGCATAGAGCAGCCCGGCGATGCCCATGCCAAGGAAGCTCAGCACCAGCCAGCTCCCCTCGCGCAGGCGATCGGCATAGGTGGCCATCAGCAGGCTGCCGACCACGAAGCCGACCGAGGTGATCCCCTCCTGGAGCCCGTACTCGAATTCCCCGGCCCCCAGGACCTGGAATGCAAACGGCAGGAGCAGAACGTTCTGCAGTCCGAAGATGAGCATGAGGGGGGTGCGCAGGATGACCATCGAGCGCAGGATCGGCGTCCGCATGATGAAGCCCGCACCAAAGCCGAGGTTGCGGACAAGCTCATGGATCGAGGCCTTCTCCTCGACGACGAGTGGCTTGATCTTGACCAGGAAGATGAGCCCCGCCGAGATCACGAACGTGACGGCATCGAGCCAGAAGGCGATCGCGATCGAGAACTGGGCGGTGATCAGGCCGGCCAAAGCGAAGCCGATCGCCGTCGACCCGAACTGCGCGATCGCCATCAGCGAGTTCGCTGCGCCGAGCTCCTCGTCGGTGGCGACCTCGGGCAGGACGCTGTCATTCGCCGGATCGAAGAACTGCTGGACGGATGCCGATGCCAGCACCAGGACGTAGAGCCAGATGATGTCGTCGCCGCTGAGGACCAGCACCGGGATCAGCGCCACCAGCACGGCGCGCAGCAGGCAGGAGACGATCATGATCGTCTTGCGCTCGTAGCGGTCCACGATGACGCCGGCGATGAGGCCGAAGAGCAGCGTCGGCGCGGCCGAGGCCATCAGGAGCAGCCCCACGCTGAGGACCGATCCGGTGATCGAATAGACGAAGATGCCGGCCGCCAGCGAGGTCAGCGCGTCGCCGATCGTGGAGATCAGCTGGCCACTCCACAGGTAGGTGAAGTACCGATTTCGGAAGATGGCGTATGGGGACGCGGGTGGCTGGGCGGCGGGCGCGCTCGCGGTCACGAAGTCCTCCGGAATGGTGGCCGGGCGAGATCGGGCGCATTGTGACATCTACCATGAGCCCGATGCCACAGCGCGACGTGACCGACGGGTACCCGCTCACCCTGGGCGAGGAGCCGGCCTACTGTCCCGCCTGCGGCCAGGGCCTGGTGGAGCGCGTGCTGGAGGAGGACCACCGGCCGCGCCTGGTCTGCCCCGATGGGCACGTCACCTGGCGCAACCCGCGGCTCGTGGTCGGCACGCTGCCGGTGCGAGGTGGGAAGGTCTACCTGGCCCGCCGGTCGATCGAGCCGGGCGCCGGGCTCTGGACCTATCCGGGTGGCTACCTCGAGGTCGGCGAGGCGGCGCAGGAGGGTGCGCGCCGCGAGACCGAGGAGGAGACGCAGCTGCGGGTCGAGGTCGGCAGGCTGATTGGCGCCTATTCGCGGCCATATGCCGGCGTGGTGACGCTGATCTACGAGGCCGATGTGATCGGGGGCGAGGCCCTGCCGGGGGTCGAGACGTCCGAGGTGCGTGCCTTCGGGCCCGACGAGATCCCGTGGCAGGAGCTCGCCTTCAGCACCGCCGAGAGCGCGCTGCGCGACTGGGTCCGTGCCCAGCCCGGATTCGCGCCGCAACACGTGCCGGAGATGATCGTTCTGGGCGACCCCGCTGACGCGGAATCGCGCTAGGACGATGCTGCCGGAGATCCTGAAGGAGGGTATCGATTTTGCGGAACGCCAACTCCTGGCTTGGGACTCCGACGTACGTGCGCTTCTATCGATTCCCCCAAAGGAGGACCTCGGTGCTGCGACAGAGGAATATCGACAAGCCCAATCGATGGTGCATTGGGATCCGCGGCCGGAAGCCTTCTCAACGGTCGTTGCCTTGGCCGATGTCTACCTATCCGCAGACGCCAGTGTGCGAAAGGGGATTCGGGAGGTCGTAGCGCGAGCGCCCAGAGTCGCTCAAGAGCTCTTTCCGCTGATGGGGCGCTGCGCTGACCGCTTGCGAGCAAACGGCGACGTGCAGTGGTTGCGTCGCGGGATAGCCATCGCGGCAATCAGCGATGGCTATCCGGATTGGCGCGATCTTTACGGCGAACTCGGTCACCTATACGG
>JALYNS010000213.1 GCA_030773035.1 Chloroflexota bacterium | reverse complement strand
CTTCGACCGCCTGCACCGGTCCGGCAAGCCGCTCGCCTTCCTCGACTCCGCCGCCTCGTCGCCCAAGCCGCGTGTCGTGATCGAGGCCCTGGCCGACGCGTACGGCCATCACTACGCCAATGTCCATCGCGGCCTCTACGAGCTCAGCGAGGATGCGACCGCGCGGTTCGAGGACGCCCGCGCGACGCTCGCGCGCTTCATCGGCGCCCCAAGCGAACGCGAAGTTATCTTCGTCCGCAATGCGACCGAGGCGATCAACCTGGTGGCCTACAGCTGGGGCCGCACCAACCTGCGCGCTGGCGACCGGATGGTGACCACCCAGCTCGAGCACCACGCCAACATCGTGCCGTGGCAGCAGCTGACCCGCGAGGTCGGTGCCCGGCTTGACTACGTGGCCATCACCGATGACGGGCGCCTCGACATGGATGACCTGCGCGCCAAGCTGGCCGCCGGGCCGAAGCTGCTGGCCGTGGCGGCAGTCAGCAACGCGCTCGGCACCATCAACCCGGTGGCCGAGATCGTTCGCATGGCTCACGAGGCGGGGGCGCTGGTGCTGGTCGATGCCGCACAGGCCGCGCCGCATATGCCGATCGACGTGGCCGCGCTCGACTGCGACTTCCTGGCCATCTCCGGCCACAAGATGCTCGGTCCATCGGGGATCGGCGCGCTGTGGGGACGGCGCGAGCTGCTCGACGCGATGCCGCCGTTCATGACCGGCGGCAGCATGATCATCAAGGTCACGCTCGACGGCGCGGAGTGGAACGAGGTTCCTGCCAAGTTCGAGGCGGGGACGCCGGCGATCGTCGAGGCGATCGGGCTGGGAGCGGCGATCGACTACCTGACCGCGCTCGGCATGGACGCCGTTCGCGAGCACGAGCGTTTCCTCTTCGAGCGGGCCTGGACCGCGCTCGGCGAGATCCCCGGAGTTCGTCTGTTCGGTCCGGACGACCCCGCCATCCACGCCGGCGTGATCAGCTTCGTGCTCGACACGGTCCATCCCCACGACGTGGCCACCGTCTTCGACAGCGAGGGTGTCGCGGTGCGGGCAGGACACCATTGCGCGCAGCCGGTGATGCTGCGCTACGACGTTCCCGCCACCACCCGCGCGAGCTTCTACGTCTACAACGACCTGGACGACGTCGAGGCGCTGGTCTCTGCCGTGCGCGCCACGCAGACACTCTTCGCCGGCTGATGGACAACCTCTACCGCGACTTCATCCTCGAGCACTACCGGAACCCCCACAACAAGGGGGTCCGGGACCCCCACGACCTCCACTTCGCCGATTCCAACCCGACCTGCGGCGACGAGATGAGCATGACCCTGCGCCTCGACCCGGCCAAGGCCGCGATCGCCGACGTGGCATTCGACGGGCGCGGCTGCGCCATCAGCCAGGCATCGGCCTCGATCCTGACCGATGGCCTGCGCGGCCAGGGCCTCGACGACGTGAAGGCGATGAACCCGAAGGACCTGCTCGACGAGCTCGGCGTGCCGATCGGGCCGGCCCGGCTCAAGTGCGCGCTGCTCCCGTACAAGGTGCTGCAGGGCGCGGTGCGCGGTGGAGGGGTCGCCTGGCCCGCCGAGGCGGAGGCGGTCGGCTGACCTTGCGCCCCGGGACTCCCTTCCGCGAGGTGAGCGCCGCGGAGGCGCTCGAGCTGGCCGCGTCGGGCTGGCGCATCCTCGACGTCCGCGAACAGGTCGAGTGGAACGAGGGCCACATCCCGACCGCCACGCTCCTGCCGCTCGCTGAGGTGCCGGCGCGGATCGCGGAGGTCGCGCCCGACCGGGATGCCCAGCTCCTCGTGCATTGCGCCGTCGGCGCGCGATCGCTGCGGGCCTCGGCCTGGCTGATTCAGAACGGCTACTCCAACGTGGCCAGCATGCGCGCCTCGCTCCTCGACTGGCGTCGCCTGGGCGGGGCCTGGGAGGCGCCCGAGCAGCTGCTCACTCCGGCGCAGCAGCGCCGCTACAGCCGCCAGGTGCTGATCCCCGAGATCGGGCAGGCGGGGCAGCGCAAGCTGCTTGACAGCAAGGTGCTGCTGATCGGCGCCGGGGGCTTGGGATCGCCGGCAGCGCTCTACCTCGCGGCGTCGGGGATCGGCACCATCGGCCTCGTCGACGACGACGTGGTCGACGAGAGCAACCTGCAGCGCCAGGTGCTGCACGCTTCGGACCGGGTGGGGATGGCCAAGACCGAGAGCGCGCGGATCACGCTCAACGCCCTGAACCCCGAGACACGCGTCGTGGAGCACCGCGAGCGGCTCGATGCGGACAACGTGGAACGGCTGATCGGCGGTTACGACGTGATCGTTGACGGGACCGACAACTTCGATACGCGCTACCTGCTCAACGACGCGGCGGTGAAGCTGCGCAAGCCGATCGTCCACGGCTCGATCTACCGCTGGGACGGCCAGGTCACCACCTTCGTGCCGTTCGAGGGGCCCTGCTATCGCTGCATGTACCCCACCCAGCCGCCTCCCGAGCTGGCTCCGGCCTGCGAGATCGCGGGCGTCCTGGGAGTGCTGCCGGGGATCGCCGGCCTGCTCCAGGCCAACGAGGTCTTCAAGCTCGTTCTCGGCGTGGGTCAGACGCTCGCCGGCAGGCTGCTCATGTTCGACGCGATGTCCACCGAGTTCTCCGAGGTCCGCATCTGGCGGGATCCCGCCTGCCCTGCCTGCGGCGAGGGGTCGATTCAATGACCACGGTGCGCATTCCACCCGTTCTGCGTGAGACGGTCGGCGGCAGCCGCACCCTGCCGGCACACGGCTCGACCGTGACGGAGGTGCTGGCCGACCTGTTCGCTGCCTATCCTGCGCTCCGCGACCGCGTGAGTCAGGACGGCCAGCTGTCGCCCTTCGTGAATGTCTACGTCAACGACCGCGACGTGCGCTACCGCAACGGCCTCGACACGGCGGTGGGGCCGGAGGACACGGTCATCCTGCTGCCGGCCATGGCCGGAGGCGCTCGCTAGCCCGATGCGCGACCTGCTCTCCGCCATCGGCAACACGCCGACGGTGGAGCTGTCGCACCTCGCCCCGTCACCTCGCATCCGCCTCTTCGCCAAGCTCGAGGGTGCCAACCCGACCGGATCGCTCAAGGATCGCATCGCCCGCGCCATGATCGGTCGGCTGATGGGACACCCCGTGCGGATCGTGATGCCGGACAACACCACCGTCGAGCGCGAGCAGCTGCTGCGCCTGTACGGCGCCGAGATCATTCCGTCGCCCGGGGCGGAGGGCTCGAAC
>JALYNS010000212.1 GCA_030773035.1 Chloroflexota bacterium | reverse complement strand
GCCCTGCCGGGGGTGATCACCGGCATCGCCCTGAGCACGACGTACCAGACGTTTGGGATCGACTTCAGCCTGATGACGATCATCATCGGCCACGCCACGTTCTGCATCGTGATCGCCTACAACAACGTCATCGCTCGCCTGCGCCGCCTGCCGCGGTCATCGGAGGAGGCCTCGGCCGACCTGGGCGCCGACACCTGGATCACGTTCCGCCGTATCACCATGCCCGCGATGCGAACGGCGCTCCTCTCCGGCGCACTCCTCGCCTTTGCGCTGTCGTTCGACGAGGTCATCGTCACGCTCTTCACCGCCGTCGCCGGGACGCAGACTATCCCGATCTGGATCCTTTCCGCCATGCAGCGGCCGACCGAGCTCCCGGTCGTCAACGTCGTGGCTCTCGTCCTGATCCTGCTGTCGATCATTCCCGTCTACATCGCGCAGCGGATCGGCGGCGACGCGGTGGGCATCACGCGCTGAGGGGCGACGTGAATCGAACCCTCCCTCCACCGCTGGCGGCCCTCCCGTGGGACCGGCCTGACGCGCCAAGCGCCGCCGGTGCGGCCCTCCGTCTGCGCGACGAAGGAGTCGAGCCGCACGCCTGGTCCAACGGCCCGGGAGACCGTTACGGCGTCCACAGCCACGCCTACACCAAGCTGCTGGTCTGTGCCGCCGGCTCGATCACGTTCCTCGTCGGGCCGGATGCGACGCCGGTGGAGCTGCGGCCAGGCGACGGCTTCGTCCTGCCCCCCGGGATGAGCCATGCAGCCGTCGTGGGGCCAACCGGCTGCACCTGCCTGGAGGGCTCCCGCTAGCCGTCGCTCCCGGCGGGCCAGGGCGCCACGCGGCCACGTGGCCGGCCGTCCGCATCGCGCTCGAGCTGATGTGACCCGCCCTGCGTGGGGTCGTAGCGCAGGCGCTCGACCGGCACTCCGTCGAGTAGGTGGCTATCCAGGATCTCGGCCGCATCGGCCGGGGTCAAAGCGGCGTACCAGACACCGTCCGGATAGACCACCGCCATCGGCCCGTTGCCGCACTGGCTGAAGCAGCCGGAGTGGTTGACCCGCACCTGTCCGGACAGCCCAGCAGCCCGCACGCCGGCCTTCAGGGCGGCGTGGACCCCGAGACCATCGCCGTCCACTGACGGGCACCATTCACCCCGGGTGCAGACGAAGACATGTCGCTCGTAGACGGGCAATTTCGCTCCGAAGTACCCCAATCGACGCTCAAAAGTACCGGGCCTCCTGAGCCCACCCCAACCTTACTATCCGGCCAGAAGCCGCGCGATCCGCACCCAATCGGCCCGCGCGTGCTCCAACAGCACTGGGAAACCGACACGCATGATCAGCAACGAGGTTGGGAGGCTGCTCACGGCCACCGAGGTCGCCGAGATGCTCCACCTGCACGTCAATACGGTCAAGCGGCTTGGCGATCGCGGCGAGATCCCGTTCTACCGGGTCTGCAAGCGCGGCGATCGGCGCTTCCGCTACGACGACGTGCTGGACTTCCTGCGCCGCGCGAAGTAACCCGCGCCGATTGATGCCGGTTCCGGTTCGCGCCGGGACGGCTCCGTTCCCCCGCCAGGGGGGCGCGATACGACCGCCGAGGTGCCAATCTCTCGGCGGTCGTTTCGTTCCCGGACGATAATGGCCGACCGATGTCCGACGAACCGCAGCTACGCCTCGTTGAGGGGCAGCGCCTCCTCGACGCTGGCGACCTCGACGCGGCGGTGCACATCCTCGTTCCTCTGTCCGGCCACCCCGATCCCGAGCTGAGCACCGATGCGCTGCTGGCCATCGGGACCGCCCGTTACCGGCTCGACGACGAGGCCGGCGCAGTGGTGGCGTGGCAAGCGGCCGCCGAGCGGGGCGGCTCGAGGGCCTGGATCGGGTCGCGCTCGGTGGCCGAGCAGCGAGTGCGCGACGGAGAGCTGGAGGAAGCGATCACCGCCTACCGCGAGGCGGACCGCGCCGCCCCGCCCGCTGAGCGCGGCGCCATCGCCAACCGCATCGCCTGGCTCCTCAAGGAGACCGGGCACGACTTTGCCTCGCGTCGCCAGTTCAACCGGGCCCGCGGCGCGTATGCGAGCTATGCGGCCTACGTCACCACCGCCATCATCGCCATCAACGTCGTGGTCTTCGTCGCCGACTTTGTCCTGGGCGGAGGCTCTGTCTCCCTGCTCGGAGGCAGCGGCCCATTGATGGAGGCCGGGCTGGTGTATGCGCCTGCCGTGGCGGCGGGCGAGTGGTGGCGCATCTTCACCAGCGCCTTCCTGCACTTTGGCCTCCTGCACCTCGCCCTCAACATGTATGGCCTGTACCTGTTCGGCCCGATCATCGAGCAGATGTACGGACACGTCGAATACCTGGTCGCGTACCTGCTGTGTGCCGTCGGCGGGAGCGTGCTCACGATCCTGGCTGCCCCGGACTCCGGG
>JALYNS010000211.1 GCA_030773035.1 Chloroflexota bacterium | reverse complement strand
GGTCGCCGAGGACGGAGATGCTCTCACCGGTGAAGAGGAGCCGGAAGTCGCTGAACCGGAACGGGCGAAGGAGCTGCGGTCCGCCTGGGGCAGGCGGGGCAACCACGAGTTCGGTGCCGTCCATCGTTGTCATTCGATGCTGATCAGGACGGAGTCGCCATCCTCATCCTCGGCCAGGTCGACGATCGGCCCGACCGTATCGGTCTCGACGGCTTCGGCGATCAGCGTCGCGTAGCTCTCCGGGATGCCCGGCACCATCTTCGCCGCCATGGCGGCAAAGGCGAGCGGGATGCGCACGTCGATCACCTTCCGGCCGCGCTGGCTGACCTGGATCCGCACGCGTCGCCCCCGGCCCGGGCCCCTCGGGCCGGTCGGTCCGGCCGAGCCGAACGGGAACGGCGGCTCGGGCGGTCGCGGCGCAGCGGGGCGCCGCAGGACCTCGATGATCGGGGCAGCCTCCTCGGCGCTGAGTTTGCCCTCCGCCACCAGGCGCAGGACGGTGGCCAGCTCGTCGCCCATCTCAGGCACCTCCCGCCAGGCGGCGCGTCGCCTCATCGACATCGATCTCGCCGCGCTCCAGCGCGCGCAGCACCTCGAGCTGGGCATCGGACGTCGCGGCCGTTGCTGCAGGTGCCGGTGCGGCGGGCCTCGCGACCGCGGTGATGCGCCGCGGGCGGCGCACGTCGACGTCGCCCGACATCGAGTTGAAGACGAGGTGTGGCGCGCCGCTGCCGATGATCAGGCGGCGTCGATCGACCTGCCCCTCGAGCCGATGATCGAGCTCGCTGTGCACGTCGGTCGAAAGGCCATGGACCTCGAAGGTGGCGTCCCCGAGCAGGCCGACCACCAGGTCGCCGCTCACCGTCTCGACGCGGAAGTCCCCGTCGCCGGCCAGCTCACCTTCGAGCTCCACGTCGCCGGAGACGGTGCTGGCGCTCAGGCTGCGCAGGAGGGGGGCAATGACGTTCACGTCGCCCGAGACCCCCTGCACCTGGAGCGCGATCGGCTCGTCGGCCCGGATGGTCGTGTCACCGGAGACCGTCTCGAGGCGAATCGAGCCTCCCATGTCGGAGAGCTGAAGGTCGCCAGAGACGGTCCGATAGCGCTGATCGCCGCGCAGTCCGCTCACCTCCATATCGGACGAGACAGCGGTGAGCCGCACGTGCGCAGCGGTTGGGATTTCAGCCTCGATGGTCAGCTCGATGTGGCCGTTGCCGCTGAAGATGCGGCCGATGACGGCGCCGAGGGATGGCGCGCCGTCATGCTCCTCGACCGTCAGCTGGCCATCGCCGCGCTGCACGAGCAGCTGCGTGGCGTCGAAGATGCGATCGGCCTCGGCGTCGGACGAGGCTCTGATCTGGAAGGTGGCGCGCAGGTGGACGTCGCCGCCGGCTACCGCCCGGGCCTGGACGTCGCCCGAGGTCACGCTCACCGAGACGCTGCCGCGCTCGCCCACGGTGTGATCGATCGATTGCGTGCGGACGTAGGTGCCCATCGCTCATTCACCCCCGAGTGCGCGGAGCGCTTCGGCAGCCTCTTCGGCCGACATCTCGCGACGGGAGAGGCGGTCGAGGATGGCGCGTCGCTCATCGGCATCGTGGTCGACGGTCGGGTTCAGTGCGTCGGCGGGCATCGGCTCATCTGCGGCTGGCGCGTCGCCATCGGCCAGGCCAAGGGCTCGCAGCAGGGATTCGACCCGCCCGCGGACGGTTGGGTAGGAGATGCCGAGCTCGCGCTCGAGGTCCTTCAGGTTGCCGCGGGAGCGGAGGAAGCTCTCGAGGAGGGCGAGCTGTTCTCGGGTTAGTCGACCGAAGCGACCCACTCCGAACTCGCCCTCCAGCGCTGTGCCGCAGCTGCGGCAGTGCAGGCGCGTGATCGCCAGCTCACCCTCGCAGACGGGGCAGGTCGAGATGACGTCGCGTGCCATCTATCGGCGCCCCACCGGGAGGGTCTCGTGGCGGTCCCGGCCGATGCGGAAGATCCGCCTGCCGGAGCCGTCGATCAGGCCCTTGCGGAGCTGCATCTCGCGGTTGCGGTCCTGGGTGGCCAGGATCGCGAACTGGAATCGGTGGTTGTCCAACATGGTGTTCGCTCCTTACGTTTTGGCAGTTTGCCTGCGCGTTCTCTCAGGTTCTGCTCGGAGAATAGAGTATGGCTTACCACTTGTCAATACACAGTTACCATTTTCTATCGGCAATGCTCAAATTGGCAAGTCAGGCTCTTCAGTGGCGCTCCTGGACTGCGGCATCGGGCTGGCACCGACGTGGTGACAGGACGCACCAATCGGCTACCATCGGTGGCGAGCCCACATGGACATCAGCCTTCTGCCGTATCGGCCGGATCGCGACGTCTATCGGCTGCTGGGGGTGCCCCCGAACGCCGGTCGCGTCGAGATCGTGGCTGCCTGCCGCCGGTTGGCGCGGGCCTTCCATCCCGACCGCAACGTGTCGCAGCGCGCCACCGAGGAGATGCAGGTGGTCAACGCCGTGCGCTCGCTCCTGACGGATCCCGACTCACGAGCCGAGTACGACGAGGAGCGGCTCTCCTTCCTGCAGGCGACGATCCGCCCCCGTCCGGCTGAGCCGCCACCGTTGGCTTCAGCGGCGCGGGCCGCGGCGCCTGCCCTCGCCCGAACGGCCCGGGCGGCAATGGCCGGCATGCTGGCGGCGCTCCGGTCCCTGACGCCGGTCAACTGCCAGGCCTGCGATGCGCCGATCGAACCGGACTACCGCTTCTGCGGAGCGTGCGGCGCCCCGACCTGATCAGGCCTCGCGCGGTTCGGTCCGCTCCGGGTCGATCCCCAGCTCGCCGATCGCCTTGACCAGCTCGTCGCGATCGGCGGCGCCGGTCAGGCACAGCCCGTGGAGGGCGGCGTAGGCGATCTGCTCCGGGCTCACTTCGAAGTGGACGCGCAGCGCCTCTCGCGTGTCGCTGCGGCCGAAGCCATCGGTGCCGAGCACCGTGAAGGGGCCGTCGATCCAGCGCGCCACCATGTCGGGCAGCGCCTTGAGGTAGTCGGTGGCGGCGATGATCGGTCCCGGTGTCGCGCCGAGCTGCTGGACCACGTACGGGATGCGCGGCTCTGACTTCGGATGCAGGCGATTCCAGCGCTCGGCCGAGAGCGCGTCGTTGCGCAGCTGCTGGAAGGAGGGGACGCTCCACACGTCGGCCGCCACGTCGTAGCGCTCCGCGAGCAGTTCGGCGGCTCGCATGGCCTGGTGCAGGATCGAGCCCGATCCGAGCAGCTGGACCCGCCGCGATCCCTTCTCTCCGCTGCTGATGCGGTAGAGGCCGCGCAGGACACCTTCCTCGACGCCGTCGGGCTTGGGCGGCATGGCCCAGTTCTCGTTGTACAGGGTCAGGTAGTAGAAGATGTCCTCGCCCTTCTCGCCGTACATGCGCCGCATCCCTTCGCGCACGATGATCGCCAGCTCGTAGGCGAAGGCGGGGTCGTAGGCGAACACGTTGGGAAGGGTGCTGGCCAGGATGTGGCTGTGCCCATCGTCGTGCTGGAGCCCCTCCCCGGTGAGCGTGGTGCGGCCTGCGGTGGCGCCCATCATGAAGCCGCGTCCGCGGGCGTCGCCGAAGGCCCAGATCTGGTCGCCGGTTCGCTGGAAGCCGAACATCGAGTAGAAGGTGTAGAACGGGATCATCGGCTCGCCATGGGTGGCGTAGCTGGTTCCCGCGGCCGTGAAGTCGGCCATGGCGCCGGCCTCGGTGATCCCCTCCTCCAGGATCTGCCCGTCGGTCGCCTCGACGTAGCTGAGCAGCAGCTCCTTGTCGACCGCCGTGTAGCGCTGGCCGAGCGGGTTGTAGATCCCCACCTCCTTGAAGAGCGGGTCCATGCCGAAGGTGCGCGCCTCGTCGGGGATGATCGGCACG
The DNA here is from genome assembly GCA_030773035.1 of Chloroflexota bacterium. GTDB lineage: Bacteria > Chloroflexota > Limnocylindria > QHBO01 > QHBO01 > CF-167. The sequence goes on along the minus strand of JALYNS010000211.1, from coordinate 534 downwards.
ATCCTGCGGCCGATGCCCGGGTCGCGGGTCAGGTTGCGGATCAGCCGCGAGAAGGCCATGGTGGTGCTGGCCGGGCGATCGGCCCCGGCGAACAGCTCGCCATAGGCGGCATCCCCCGCGGCGGGCAGCGGCTGCTCGCGAACGATGCGCCGCGGCACGACACCGCCCAGCGCCCCGCGGCGCGCGAGCATGTAGGCCACCTCCGGCGAGTCCGGCCCGGGATGAAAGTAGGGGGCGTCGGCCAGCTGCTCGTCGGGGATGGGCAGCTCCAGCCGGTCGCGGAAGATCTTCAGCTCGTCCTGTGTCAGCTTCTTGGCCTGGTGGGTGACGTTGCGCCCCTCGAAGCTTTGGCCCAGCCCCCAGCCCTTGACCGTCTTGGCCAGGATCACTACGGGGGCGTCCTTGAGCTCGACGGCCGTCCGGTACGCCGCGTAGAGCTTGCGATAGTCATGGCCACCGCGGCGAAGTCGCCGAAGGTCGTCGTCCTCGAGGTGCGCAACCAGGTCCTGGAGACGCGGGTCGGGACCGAAGAAC
>JALYNS010000210.1 GCA_030773035.1 Chloroflexota bacterium | reverse complement strand
ATTGCCGCGACCAACTGGGCCGGCGGTCGGACGAGACCGTGCAGCCGTGCATCGAGGCCCCCACGGGCCAGGTCGAGCAGATCGCCCCAGCCCGGCTGGCGTTCGGCGAGCAGTGCCGCCATCTCCGCCCCGAACCGGTCACGCCAACGGCGGGGATAGGCCCACAGCACGAGGCCGATCGCGGGCGCCGGAGCGCGCATCGGCTCAGCCGTCCGCGGCGCTCAGCCGTGCATGACCGACCTGCACCAGCCGGCCCATCTCCGCCAGGTGGGTGGCGAGCGCCGTCGAGCCGGCGGCGGTCAGGCGGTACGGGCGTCGACGATCCTCGGGTCCCATCGGCTCGATCAGGCCACGCCGCTCGAGGCGCGCCAGGGCGGCATACAGGGTGCCGGGACCGATGGGGTTGGAGGCGAAGGCGTTGACGTCGGTCATGATCGCGTAGCCATGCTTCGGCGCCTCCGCCAGGCTGACCATGATCAGGAGCGCGGGCTCCGCAAAGCGGCCGAGGTCACTGGTTGGTTCCTCGTTCCCCACGGCAGGCTCTCCCATCGCTCGTGAACCGATATAGCGGGATCCGCTATATCGTCGCGCGTACTATGCGCCACGCCCTCGAGTTCGTCAACCGTCAACCGCCCGGGGCGCGGCGTAGGATGGCGGGATGGATCCGCCGCGCATCGTCGCCACGCTCGCCAACCCGAAGGTGTCGAGCGACCCTGACGTCGCGGCGATGAAGAACCGCCGCTACCTGGAGGCTATCGAGCGTGCCGGTGCCACGCCCCTGCCGATCGATGAGCGGGCATCGCCGGCTGACCGCGCGGCGGCGTGGGCCGTGATGGACGGCCTGCTCCTCTCCGGCGGCGCCGATATCGACCCGGGTCGCTACGGCGAGCCGGGATCGGGGGCGCGCGCCGTGGAGCCGGACCGTGACGCCCTGGAGGACGAGGCATATCGCGCAGCGCTCGCAGCCGGCGTGCCGATCCTGGGCGTCTGCCGCGGCCTGCAGGCGATCAACGTCTTCTCCGGCGGCTCGCTGGTGCAGCACCTCGACGGGCACGAGAGCGCCCCGTACCCATCCCCATCCGTGACCCGGCATCCGCTCGCGCTGGCTGCCGGATCGCGGCTGGCGGTCATCCTGGGCAAGTCGAGCGAGCTGCAGGTGAACAGCTACCACCACCAGGCCATCACATCGGATCGGCTGGCGCCGGGGCTCCGCATCTCCGCCACCGCCGACCATGCGGGCGTCGAGCTGGTCGAGGCGGTCGAGTCGAGCGATCCGGATCAGTGGCTGATGGGTGTGCAATGTCACCCGGAGCGCACCGAGTCCTCGCCACCGGTCTTCGAGCGCCTGTGGGCCGCCTTTGTCGCCGCCTGCGCGGAGCGAAAGGCAGTTCCGTCGCGGCGCGTGGCCGCCACGACCCGCTCCAGCAGTCGCTAGTCCCCGATGGGCGGGCCGAGCAGGAGCGGCATGCCCAGGCGGTGGCCGTAGAGCGGCCGAAATCGATCGGTGCTGTACATGCTCGCCACGTCGACGTGGCGCGGGCCAAGCGCGGGGTCGGGAAGCGCGGCGTGCGCGTACTTGCCGTCGCGGATGGCGACCATGCGGCCGTTGATCCCGTCTGACAGGAGATCGACCGCAACGTTCGCAAAGGTGGTCGCCACCATCTGGTCGAGGGCATCGGGATCGCCGCTGCGCAGGTCGTAGGTGAGGTCGGAGTGCACCGTCTCGACCCCCGTCCGCCTGCCCAGCTCATCCGCCAGGGCTGAGCCGATGTCGAGCGGGCGGCGATGGCCGTACGCATCCGGCTCGCCGTATTCCTGGAGGGTGCTCCCCGCCCACGCCGCCCCCTCCGAGGCGATCACGAGCGCATAGCGGCTGGGGTTGGCGACGCGGTCCTCGGCGAGCAGCGTCGCCAGCAGGTCGAGGTCGAAGGGCGCCTCGGGGATGACGCAGCGTGAGCTGGTGACGTAGGCGGCGTACCAGGCAGAGTAGCCGCTGTTCCGGCCGAAGATCCGGAAGACGCCGATCCGCTCGTGGCTGCCGAGTGTCGTGCGCTGGCGGTTGATCAGCTCCTTGGCCCGCGTCACCGCCGTCGAGAAGCCAACGCAGTACTCGGTCCCCTGCACGTCGTTGTCCATCGTCTTGGGGATAGCCACCAGCGGCACCCCCTCGTGGGCGAGGCGATCGGCGTAGCCGAGCGTGTCGTCGCCACCGATGACAACCAGGTGGGTGAGACCCAGGCGCCGGATGTTGTCGAGCACCACCGGGGTCAGGTCGTAACGGTCGTCATCGGTCCTCATGGCGGTCAGCCTCGCGGCGTCCAGCCCCTCCGGCAGGCTCTCGCGCTTCATGTGTGCGGGGTTCGTGCGCGACGTGTGCAGCATGGTGCCGCCGGTGCGGTCGATGGTGCGGGTGTTCTCGCGCGTCAGCGGGCGCGAGTACTCGCACTCGCTGTCGCTGCCGGGGCAGCCGTGGGTGAGGCCTTCCCAGCCCATGCGGATGCCGATCACCTCCCAGCCGGCCTCGCGGCTTCTGTAGACGACCGACTTGATGACGGAGTTGAGG
>JALYNS010000209.1 GCA_030773035.1 Chloroflexota bacterium | reverse complement strand
CTTCAAGAGTGCCTGCCACACGCTGAGGTGATGCTTCGGCTCGCCTCCTGCCCTCTGGCGCGCGAGCACGACGCAATCGCCGCCCTCGAGACGGCATCGGACCTCGCCTCCATCCCCGTCCAGCAGCATCAGTTCTTCTCCCTCGCGGAGGCGAAGGACGCGAGTCACCTGTCGGGAGATGACTGCAGGCAGGGGGAATCGGTCAGCCGTGAGCACTGCCGGATCCACGAAGAACCGATGCATGACGTCCAGCCTACCGAGCGGGGCTGTGGCGGAGCTGCAACGAGACCCACTCACCGTCGTCGAGGCGGCCCTCAAGCGTAAATCCGGCATCGGTGAGTGCAGCAAGGACCTCATCGGCGCGGGTGTCGATGATGCCGCTCGCGAGCAGCGTTCCGCTCGGAGCGGTGTGCGTGGCAAGCGCCACACCTAGGTCGATCAGGACGGCGGCAACGAGATTTGCAAGGACGAGCGCGTACGGCTCGCCGCGCGGCGTAGGCGGCAATGAACCGAGGTTCGCAACGACGCGGTCCGCCAAACCGTTCGCCGCGGCGTTGGCAAGCGTAGCTTCGACGGCGAGCGGGTCGGTGTCGTAGCAGACCGCTCGTTCGGCACCCAGTCGAAGGGCAGAGAGCGCCAGGATCCCGGAGCCGGAGCCGACGTCGAGCACGACCGGCGGCATCGGCGAGATCCCCTGGAGGAGCGTGAGGCAGCCGCGCGTTGTCGGGTGCAGACCGGTGCCGAAGGCCATGCCGGGATCCAGGCGCACGGCCACCTCATCAGGCCCGATCGGCTCATCCAGCCATGAGGGCATGATCACCACCCGCCCGATGCGCTGGGGAACGTAGCCTGCCTTCCACGCATCGGTCCAGTCCGCGTCGTCGACCGAGCGGACCTGGAGCTCGCCGACCGCTCGGAGGCCGAAGGCCTGGAGATGCCACAGCGCGCGCTCGGTGGCCTCGACCGCTGTTGGCGCAGCCTCGTCCTCGGGGATGTGGGCCGTGATCTCGTACGGCGCGGTCGGGTCCTCCCGGGCTGATAGCTCGTCGTTCGGATCGCGGATGAGCCGCGTTGGCCGCACCGCCGATCCCTGACTCACACGGCCGAGGATCTCGCTGACCGCCTCGATCGCCTCGTTGTCGCAGGTGACGGTCAGCTCCAGCCAGCGCACGGCTGGCCTAGCTGAAGAGGTCGCGAAGCCGGTCGACCAAGCTGGGGCCGCCCTTCGGCAGCACAGCCGGCGACCCCACTTCGCCGAGCTCGCGCAACAGCTCACGCTCGCGCTTGGAGGGCTTGTGCGGCACCACCACCGTCACGATCACGTGCAGGTCGCCACGGCCAATGCCGCGGAGCCGTGGCACGCCGCGGCCGCGCAGCCGGATCTCGGTCCCACTCTGCGTTCCCGCTGGAACCGCCACCGGTTCTGACCCTTCCACCGTGGGGATCTCGAGGCTCGCCCCCAGCGCGGCCTGCGGGTAGCTCACCGGCAGCTCGTAGTACAGCTCCGTGCCGCGCCGCAGCAGCTGCGCATGCTCGCGCACCGTGACCGCCACGTAGAGATCGCCGGGAGGGCCGCCGCGCGGGCCATCTTCGCCCTGCCCCTCGATTGCGATCCGCTGCCCGGAATCGATCCCTGCCGGCACCTCGACCTTGATGCTGCGCTGCTCGCGGATCCGTCCCTCCCCCCGGCACGTGGCGCATGGGGTCGAGACGATGCTGCCCTCGCCGTTGCAGCGCGGACACGCGGTGATGTTCACCATCTGGCCCAGGATCGTCTGGGCCACGCGCCTTTTCTCGCCCGTACCGTTGCACTCCGGGCACTTCTCCGGCTGGCTGCCAGGCTCGGCGCCGGTCCCCTCGCAGGTGGTGCAGCGTACGAGGGTCGGGAAGGTGATCTCGCGGGTGACGCCCGAGACCGCCTCGGCGAACTCGATCGTCATGTCGTAGCGCAGGTCGGCGCCGGCCACGACCCGACGCCGGCTCCGCGTCCCGGCCGGCGAGCCGCCGAAGAAGGCGTCGAAGATGTCCCCGAACGGCCCGAATCCTCCCCCGAAGCCGCCACCTGCCCCGGCGCTCGCCCCGTCGACGCCGGCGTGGCCGAACATGTCGTAGGCGGTCCGCCGCTGCCGGTCCGACAGGACCCGATACGCCTCGTTCAGCTCCTTGAAGCGCTCCTCGGCCCCATCGGATGAGTCGATGTCCGGGTGATGCCGCTGGGCAGCGCGACGGTACGAGCGCTTGACCTCCTCGTCGGAGGCATCGCGCGGGACGCCCAGGATCTCGTAGTAGTCGCGCTTGACAGCCATGGCGCGCGGATTATAACGATTGGCACTCTCAGACCCGGAGTGCCAGCCTCACCTGGTCAGTTCGGGCGGATGACCACCGTCCCGGCGATCTTGTCGTGCCAGCCCTGCTTGCGCGCATCGAACGCGACCCAGATCAAGCCCAGGAACAGCGGGATGATCGAGATGATGAGCCCGACATACCGCAGCAGCCCGCGGACGACATCGATCTTCTTGCCATCGGCGACGCCGACCACCTGCATGTTGAACGGCATCATTCCCAACGTCTGGCCGCGCCACGACCACAACCCGACGAAGTAGATGAGCCCGACCAGCGTGCTGATCCCGTTCGCCGCGGCGTTGACGGTAACGTGGGTACCGGTGACGGTCACCTGCGGGCCCCAGAACGGCAGCAGCACAGACGTGAATATGCCGAGCGCGATCGCGTCGATGAGAATGGCCAGGAAACGGACCCAGAAGCCGGCGTAGTGGAATCCGGGCATCGGGCCCGGGCGAGTCACCGGGGCGCTCACGGGAGCCCCCGTCCAGGCGGGCTGCTCAGAACCCTGTGGGGCGGGTTGATCGGTCATCGGGATCCCTCCTGTCTAACGACTGTCCGAGTTGCCTTGAGCGGATGCCTCCCCGTCGGAGACGCGGGTGGTGACGTAGATCTTCGCCATCACCTGGTTGCGGTAGGCGAAGGCACCCAGCGCGACAAAGGTGACGAGAAAGACCCCGACTCCCAGTAGGGACGCCGGCGCCATCGCAGCGTGGAACTGGAGCGCAATGATCGCGGACAGAACCGCCGCCAGCATGGCGTCGACGAAGGCGATCGTGGCGGGCGTCGTCACGAACGCGTGGAAGAACCCGGTCTCCAGGTTGCCCGGTGCCTCGGGCATCGACCCGAAGGTGCGGAAGATCCCCTCCGCGTCTTCCGTCGTCCCCGTCACGAAGTACTGCGCCAGCCCTGGATCCATCTCCAGGTATGCCCCACGCAGCCGATTCATGCCGCGCACCCAGACGTAGTCCTCGTTGTTGATCTCGAGCAGCCTGACGTAGGTCGCCAGCCCGAGGAAGAGGACAACCGGCAGGATCATCACCGCAAACAGAACGAAGCCCTCGCCAAGAGCGGTGGCCTGGGCGACGAGGGCGAGCGCCACGATCGCGCCGGAGAGGAGCGTCAGGAACATCCCTGCCCGGGCGAAGGCCTCGTTCCAGGTGAGCGAGCGCGTCGCCAGCAGGCTCCAGTGCTCGGTGGCCAGGATCTGCATCCGCAAGGCGCGCGCGGCGGTTGTGGCATCTGTCGAGACGGCCGCGGTGGCGGGTGGACCCTCCGGCATGCGCTCCATGACCATGGGCCGCATTGTACGGTCG
>JALYNS010000208.1 GCA_030773035.1 Chloroflexota bacterium | reverse complement strand
GGCGAACCATTCATCCGCGCTCTGGGCCAGGTCGCCCGGGCCGAACGCCGCCGCTCCGACGCTGATCGTCACGACCCCGAACGGCGGATTGCCGGGGTGGGCGAGGCCCAGGTTCTCGACCGCCAGGCGGATTCGCTCGCCGGCCCCCTCGACCCCGCCGGCGATGCTGTCGAGGATGACGAGGAACTGCTCGCCGCCGTAGCGGAACACGAGGTCTTCGGTGCGCACGGTGGTGCGGATTGCACTAGCCACCTGGCGCAGCACGGCGTCCCCCGCCAGGTGGCCGAGAACGTCGTTGACACCCTTGAAATGGTCGAGATCGATCTCGAGCATGCCGATCGGCCGGGCCGTGCGCCCGACTCTGGCGCGCACCGTGACAAGGTCTTCCTGGAGCTTCATCCGGTTGCCGACCCGGGTCAGCTCGTCCGTCCGGGCCGTGATCTCCAGGGATCGATAGACACGCTCGAGTTCGACCCGCTGGCTGTTCTCGCTGCGATGGAGATGGGCGATCGACTGGAGCTGGCTGAACATCGTGACGTGGTGGCGGAACAGGAGCTTGTGGCCGACGAAACTGCCGATCAGCGAGGAGGCTAACGCCACGACGAGATCACCTCGATCGCCGACCGTCAGGGCGCTCGCCGGGACGAGCGCGACAAAGGCCGTGCCCATGACCGCGTGCACGGCCAGCCAGCGGATCTCGGTCCATGTCCGCCACGGGATCAGCAGTGCCACCATCATCGGCAGGGCAATCTGGTAGGTGAATGACAGGACCACGAGCTTCGGTCCGCCAAGGCCCAACGCAATCATGCCGAGGAGAACCACGAGCGCCGCCGTGAACAAGACAAGCTCGGGCTGCCGGCGCAGGCCGTGCCCCAGCGCCCACCACGCTGCGAGCGCGAAGCCGCCCATCACGCCGGCCACCAGCGCAAGGAAACCGAGATGGCCCGGGTGAAGCAGCGAGAGGACGAAGGTAGTGACCGGCGCCGAAGCGGCTACGACAAGCAACGCCGTCCGGCTGGCCTTCCACGTGAGCCGGCGCTGGCCAGCCAGGTACCGTCGGCTGCCACCGACCGCGGAGTACTCCTTCGCGTCGATCAGCTGCACGAACCGGCGCAGGCGCTCGCGGGCGTTGTCGATGGCGATGTCGAGGTCGGTGAGCATCGCTCCTATGTTGCAGTCCGACTCATCGCCGCGGCATGGCCTGATGTGACTAGCGGAGGCGGCAGCAGGGTTGCCCGGTTCTGTGAGCGGGGCCTATCACGATTGGCAGTCTCGCACGGCGCGGGAATGGCGTGGGAGCGACTGCCCCGTGCGGAGGGCGAGGACCATCGGATGTACGATGGTGAAGGTCAGTGCGCATGGGTGGCCGCTGTCGGTCCGGCAGCCGCGTGTTCCGACACGAGGACCCACGTCGATGACACCCACCCGGCTGATTTCAGGCCCGCGGTAGAGACATGCCGTTCAGGAAGTCCAAGCCCGTGCAGCTCGCCGCTGCCTCCGGCGTGGTCGTGGCGCTGGTTCTCACCGCGCTCGTCATCTCCAGGCCCCCCGCCAGCCCACCCGCGAGCGGGACCAGCGGCACGGCCCTCCCGCTTAGCCCGACGGCGATCGGCACCCTCAGCCCTAGCGCCAGCGCGAGCCAGGCAGCCAGCGCCAGCCAGGTGGTAAGTGCGCTACCCGACCCATGTTCCCTGCTGACCTCGTCCGACGTCCAGAGCTACATCGACGGGATCAACGACGGCATATGGGGTTACCGAGACTTCTCCGGACCCGCGAACGAACGGGATTCCTGCTTCTGGAACTTCGAGCAATACCTCCTGGCGACCGGGGACCTAACAGCCGCCGCCAGGTTTTTCGTGTCGGCCTTGACAGCGCCAGATTCATCGTGCGAGGCGTTCGTCGGGGCCGGCGACGACAGAATCGCAGTGGCAGGAATCGGCGATTGTGCTTTCACCACGGGTCACTCGGGTGCCGGCGTGATCGTCGGTGACGTCTACGCCTTCGCGGGCCTTGCGCAGGGCGGTACTCCTGCGACCGGCGCGACCCTTCGCGCCATCGAAGCGGAGCTCGCCACTCGCCTCGCAGCTGCGTTGGCGCCCTGATCAATCCCGATCCAGCTGCCGGCCCATCCCACCC
>JALYNS010000207.1 GCA_030773035.1 Chloroflexota bacterium | reverse complement strand
CGATGGCGACCCGCATCTCGCTCCGGGTGCTCATCCGACCTCCTTCTCCTCGCCTCGCAGCTCGCGTGCCGCGGCCACCTCGTCCGCGGGTGCGCCGCAGCGCTCCAGCAGATCAACGGCGATCTGCGCCAGTCGCCGCGCGGTGGTCACGTTGCCGAGCTCAAGCTCGGCGCGTCCCATCCCGAGCGCGGCGAGTCCCTCCTCGCGTTCCGCCCCCAGGTCGCGTGCCTCGCTGATCGCCTCGGCATAGTATCGACGCCCGCTGGCCGGATCGCCGCCGGCCACCCGCACGTCTCCGATCAGTCGAGCGGCGCGAGTCGCCGCGAGGTCCAAACCACCCTGCTCGAAATGCCACAGGGCGCGGTGGCCCCACACGTCAGCCGGCCACCAGGCCAGCGCAACCATTGCCTGCTCGGCGGCTGTGGCAGCGGCGGCCCCGGCGCTGCCGTGGTCCGCTTCGCCCTCGGCGGCCAGGTAGCGCTGGGCGAGCTCACCTCGCCGCAGCACAGCGGGCAAGGACGGAAGGGACTGGCGCCTGGTGGCGGGCCGTGCGCCGGTGAGCGCGCGGGCTCGTGAGATGAGGGACGACAGCGCCGCTCCGACGCGCCCTCCACGTGGTGCCTCACCCCAGCGGATCGGCGGTTGCGGCGCGACGGCGCGCGTCACCGGGTCGCTCAGGCCGCAGGCCCCGCCACGCCGGCCGTGGCCACCGCGTCGCGCAGCTCGGCGGCGCGATCGGTTCGCTCCCAGGGCAGGTCGAGGTCGCTGCGCCCGAAGTGTCCATAGGCGGCGGTGGGCCGATAGATCGGTCGGCGCAGGTCGAGGCCGGCGATGATCGCCCCCGGGCGCAGGTCGAAGGTGCGCTCCACCAGGTCGGCGAGGGTGGTATCGGGCAGGGTGCCGGTGCCAAAGGTCTGGAGGTTGATGGCCAGCGGACGCGCCACCCCGATGGCGTAGGCCAGCTGCAGCTCGCAGCGACGCGCGAGGCCGGCAGCCACCACGTTCTTGGCCACGTAGCGGGCCATGTAGGCGCCCGAGCGGTCGACCTTGGTCGGATCCTTGCCACTGAAGCTGCCGCCGCCGTGGCGGGCCATGCCGCCGTACGTGTCGACGATGATCTTGCGTCCCGACAGGCCAGAGTCACCCATCGGCCCTCCGATCACGAAGCGGCCGGTGGGGTTGACCAGGTAGCGCGTCTGCTCATCGAGCAGCTCGGCCGGAATGGCGCCGCGGATGACGACCTCGCGCACTCCCTCCTGCAGGTCGTTCTGGGCAGCATCCGGGTCGTGCTGCGTGCTGACCAGCACGGTGTGCACCCGCCGCGGCCGGCCATCAGCGTCGTACTCGACCGTTACCTGGCTCTTGCCATCCGGGCGCAGGAACGGGAGCGTCCCGGCTCGGCGCACCTCTGCCAGGCGGCGAGCCACCTGGTGGGCGAGCTGGATCGGCATCGGCATCAGCTCGGGCGTCTCGTCGGATGCGTAGCCGAACATCATCCCCTGGTCGCCGGCACCGAGCTCGTCGGGGTCGATCCCCTGCTTCGCCTCCAGGGCGTGATCGACACCCAGGGCGATATCGGGCGACTGCTCCTTGATGGCGGTGATGGTGCCGCAGGTCTGCCAATCGAAGCCGAGGCGCGCGTCGTCGTAGCCGACCTGTCGGACGGTGTCGCGCACCACCGACTGCACGTCGCAGTAGGTCTGCGTCGTCATCTCGCCGAGGACGAAGACGAGGCCGGTCGTGGCGGCCACCTCGACCGCGGAGCGCGACTGCGGATCCCTCGACAGCACGTCGTCGAGCACCGCATCGGCGATGGCGTCGCACAGCTTGTCGGGGTGTCCTTCGGTGACCGATTCCGAGGTGAACAGGGAGTGGCCGTCGGGAATGGTCATTGCGGGAGCGAGTGTACCGTCGCCGGGCGCGCCGCGCCGATCACCTTTCCACCTCCCCGGCCAGCCGTTAGGATGCCGCGTAACTGACAGGGCCGTACCGCAAGCAGAGGGAGCCCACACCAATGCGCCATCTCCGACCCATCATCACGTTCCTCGCGGTCGCGGCCTTGGCCGTCGCCTGCAGCAGCAGCAGCCCGGGCG
>JALYNS010000206.1 GCA_030773035.1 Chloroflexota bacterium | reverse complement strand
ATCTGCATCTCGTCGGAGTACTGCCGCGGCACGACGCGGTTCAGCTTGGCCAGCAGCTTTTCGCTGTCGGCCAGCATGTAGAGCGACAGGATCAGGATCAGGAAGAGGGCGCCGAGGGTGGCGAGGGTGGCGCCGGCGATCCCTTGAGCCTGGTCGAAGATCGCGCCGGCAAGGTTGCCGACCTGGTCCTGCGCGCTGCGGAAGAGGCCCACCAGGTCGATGTCGAAGCGATCCAGGCCGAGCGTCGACTGGTAGCCCGCCAGCGTCGCCTCGATCTTGGTGGCCGTCTCCGGGAACTCGGTGGTTGCCTGCGCCAGCTGCTGGGTGATGGCGGCTCCGGTGGTGAAGAGCACGAAGCCGAGTGCCAGCAATGCAAACAGGTACGCGACTCCCACCGCGATGCCGCGCGAGAGGTGCACCTGGGTCTCGAAGAAACGGGCGACCGGCGACATGACGAAGGCGAGCAGCCACGCCAGGAACAGGATGAGCAGGATCTGGCTGAAGCCACCCATGATCACGAGCACCTGCTGCAGCAGAAGCAGGCCGACATAGGACGAGACAATGATCAGGAATGCGAGCAGCCAGTTTCGCTCGCGCGGCCCAAGACCTTCGGTCGGGTGCCGGTCGGTCATGTAGCGGCCGCCTTCGGGCGCCCGAGGCCAGTGGCGGTGCGCACCTCGGCCATCGTCTGCTCCAGGATCGGGCGCACCTTCCTCGCGCCGGCGGCCAGCACGCTCTCGACGTGCCCGGGGTCGGCCCCCAGCCGACCGCGCAGCTCGCGCATCGGCCGGAAGCGCTCGATGATCCGTTCGGCGAGCAGCCCCTTGGTCTCGACGCAGCCGGTGCGCGCGATCCGCTCCCCGTCCTGGATCTGGAGATAGTCCGCGCCGAAGTAACGATGCAGCTGGCAGACGTTGCAGACCTCTGGCCGCCCGGGATCGGTGCGCTTGATTCGCTGTGGGTCGGTGACCATGCTGGTCACCAGGCGACGGATCTCATCGGGCTCGGCGAAGATCGGGATCGTGTTGTTTGCCGACTTGCTCATCTTGCGGGCACCGTCGATGCCGAGCACAACCGGGGCATCGGTGAAGACCGCCTGCGGCTCGGGGAAGATCGGCCCATAGCGCCGGTTGAACGCTCGCACGATCTCGCGCGACAGCTCCAGGTGCGAAGCCTGGTCCTTGCCGATCGGCACCCGGCTGGCCTTGTAGATGACGATGTCGGCCGCCTGCAGGACCGGGTAGGTGAGCAGCCCGAGGCTGTTCTCCTTGCCGTCCTGGCGCGCCTCCTTATACGTGGGATTGCGCTCCGCCCAGGGTACCGGCACGACGGTGTTGAAGATCCAGGCCAGCTCCGCGTGCTCGGGGAGATCTGACTGCCGGATCAGCGCGCAGCGCTCCGGGTCGAGCCCCACGGCAAGCAGGTCGAGCACCATCTCATGCGTGAGCCGGCGCATCTCCGCCCCGTCGTGGACGGTGGTCATGGCGTGGTAGTCGACGATTCCATAGATCGCCTCGTACTGGTCCTGGAGCGCCACGTAGTTGATCTGTGCGCCCAGGTAGTTGCCCAGGTGCGAGGCGCCGGACGGCTGGATCCCGCTGAAGACGCGCTCGCGGACGCTCGACTCGGTCATCGGAGGGCGAGTGTAGCGTGCGGCCCGCCGGCAGGCCGCTCGGAGGGGGTTGCGACGGGAGGCGGCATAATGCCGCGCATGACCGACGCAGCCGACTGGACGCGGGCCGCCGATCCCGCGCGCCGGGTCGGGCGCGCGGTCGAGTTCCACGCCGAGATCGGGTCGACCAACGACCGCGCCCGGGAGGCCCTGAGTCAGCCAGAAGGCGAGGGGCTGGCGGTGGTGGCCGACGTGCAGACAGCCGGGCGCGGCCGTCGCGGCAGGACGTGGATTTCCCCGGCCGGCGCGAACCTGCTCGTCAGCGTCGCGCTGCGACCGGTCGTCGCGCCGCGACTGGCGGGGCTGCTGGGGATCGCCGCCGCGCTCAGCGTCCGCGACGCAGGCGCCGCGTTCGCGCCGGATGCAGGACTGGCCATCCGCTGGCCGAACGACGTGGTCAACCGCGATGGACTCAAGCTGGCGGGCCTGCTGGTCGAGACCGCGCTCGAGGGCGGGGAGCTGGTCGAGGCGGTGGTGGGGATCGGGATCAACGTCAACTGGCTCCCCTCGGAGATGCCCCTCGAGATCCAGGGACGAGCGACATCCCTGCGTGCGCTGGCCGGTGCGCCGGTCGACCGGGTTGATCTGCTGCGTCGTCTGCTCGACGCCCTGGATCGCGGGATGCGCGATCTGGAGCGCGGCCAGGCCCCGCTCGATCAGCTGCGCGCCAGCTCCTGGCTGGACGGGCGGCGCGTGGAGGTCGAGAGCGGCGGGGAGATGATCAGCGGGCGTGTGGCCGGGATCGCTGACGACGGCTCGCTGCTCCTGGACGCCGAACTCGGCCGCGTGGCGCTCAGCGTCGGAGAGGTGGCCCGCGTGCACGAGATGACCGTTGCCAGCGTGCCCCAATGACCGACCTCCGCCCGCTGCCGCGGCTTGGGTCCGACCAGTCGGGCGACCCCGACCTCGCCGACGTCGTCGCTGCCCAGGGCGACCGGGCCGCGTTTGACGTCCTCTACCGCCGGTACCTCGACCGCGTCTACGGGTATGCCTTCTACCAGCTCGGCGACCACCACGATGCCGAGGACGCCACCGAGCGCACCTTCATGGCTGCGCTGCGCGCGCTGCCGACCTTCCGCGACGAGGGAGCGACCTTCCGTGCCTGGCTCTTCCGCATCGCCCACAACACCATCGCCAACGCGCATCGCAGCCGATTCAGGCGTCGAACCGAGCCACTCCCCGAGGGGCTGGAGCGGGCCGCCCCGAACGCCGATCCGGCGAGCCTGGTTCTCGAGGCGGAGGAGGCGCGCCACGTCCTGCGGGCCATCGCCGAGCTCCCCGACGACCGCCGCCAGGTTGTCCTGCTGCGCTTCGTGGACGGGCTCTCCTCGCGTGAGATCGGGCAGGTGATGGACCGGTCGGAGGGGGCCGCCCGCGTCCTGCTGCACCGCGCCCTGCGCGACCTGGCCGCGCGTCTCAGCCGCTGAGCCTGTAACGATCCGCCACCTCCCGGTGTTTGCCAAGGGTGAGCGGCGCCGCAGGTGGCCCGCTTCGCCCATTTTGCACCGAGCCAGGAGCACCGCTGCCAACGCGCACCCCTGCCGAACGCCTTGATGAGGCCGTCGATCGACTTCTGACCGGAAGCCAGCCCGCAGTCGGGCCGGAGCTGGCGCCGCTGGTCGATGCCGCGTCGGTGCTGCGCCACGCCCTGCCGCCATTGCCTGCGGGGACCCGCTTCGAGGCGCGCCTGGCGTCCCGTCTCGCATCGCCAAGCCCCGTCGCCGACATGATCGCCGCGCTGTCAGAGGCGACGCGCCGCGAGCTGCGCCATCCAGGTCGGATCCTGATCACCGGGGCCGTGTCGTCGGCCGCGGTCGGCGTTGGGTTCACGGTCCTCGCCCGCCGCCGCGGCTCGCGACGCCAGGCCGATGCGGGACGTGGCCCCTCGATCGGCAAGGGAGCCTGACGATGCCGATCAAGTTCCCCTTCTCCCGCCGCCGCGAGGTGACACCCGAGACCTGGACCAAGTGCCCGAGCTGCGAGTCGCAGATCTTCAACCGGCAGCTGGAACGCAACCTGCGCGTCTGCCCGACGTGCGGGCATCACTTCCGGATGGGGATCGGAGAGCGGATCGAGCTGTTGCTCGACGAGGGGAGCTTCGTCGAGCGGGATGCGGGGCTCGAGTCCGGCGATCCGCTCGGCTTCCACGATCAGAAGCCCTACGTCGACCGGCTTGAGGCATCCCGGGTCAAGACCGGACTGCGCGAGGCGGCCGTGTGGGGGATCGGCACCATCGACGGGCAGCAGGTCGCGATCGGCCTCTTCGACTTCCGGTTCATGGGCGGCAGCATGGGCAGTGTCGTCGGCGAGAAGCTGGCTCGCTGCTTCGAGGCTGCGCTCTCCGAGCGGATCCCCGCGATCGTGGTCAGCGCCTCCGGCGGGGCGCGGATGCAGGAAGGCACCCTCTCCCTGCTGCAGCTGGCCAAGACGACCGCGCCGCTCACCCGGCTCGACGCCGCGGGCGTGCCATTCATCAGCATCCTGACCGATCCCACCACCGGGGGAGTGCTCGCCAGCTTCGCCTCGCTCGGCGACGTGATCCTCTCCGAGCCCAAGGCGCTGATCGGCTTCGCCGGGGCCCGGGTCGCAAGCGGCACGGTGGGGGAGGAGCTGCCCGAGGGGTTCCAGAGTGCCGAGTCGCTGCTGGAACACGGATTCGTGGATCAGATCGTCCCGCGCGCGGAGCTGCGCTCGACGCTGTCGCGGCTCCTGCGGCTGCTTCCGGTGGCGCCCGCCGAGGAGAGCGGCCAGGCGCCCGGTGAGGCGCGCTCCTGGGGCCCGATCGGGGTCCTCTCCGGTATCGCCGAGCGGCTCGGCACGGCGGTCAGCGAACGGGTCGGGATCGACGTCGAGCCCCCCCACGGGGATCGCCCCGCCCCGGCCACACCGCGGACGCGCGAGGACGAGCGATGACCGAGATCCTGCTGAGCGCGGCGGCTCCGACGCCGGAGGCGATCGAGTCGGCCTGGCGCCGTGTGCAGCTTGCCCGACACCCACTGCGACCGCGCACGCTCGACCTGGTGCCGCTCATCTTCGACGACTTCTCCGAGCTGCACGGCGATCGCTCGTTCCGCGACGACCCCGCCATCGTCGGCGGTCCGGCTTTGCTCGACGGCCGGGCGGTGATGCTGATCGGTCACCAGAAGGGGAACGACACCGATTCGAACATCCTGCGCAACTTCGGATCGCCGTACCCCGAGGGATTCCGGAAGGCACAACGGCTCATGCGCCTGGCCGACAAGCTGGGGATGCCGGTGATCACGTTCCTGGACACCGCTGGCGCCTTCCCTGGCCCCGCCGCCGAAGAGCGCGGCCAGGCGGAGGCGATTGCCTCATCCATCAAGCTGATGACCGGGCTGCAGGTGCCGATCGTGGTGGTCATCATCGGCGAGGGAGGCTCCGGCGGGGCGCTGGCGATCGGGGTCGGCGACGAGGTGCTGGCGCTCGAGAATGCGACCTACTCGGTCATCTCGCCGGAGGGCTGCGCCGCGATCCTGTGGCGGGCCCCGGAGGCAGCGCCGACGGCTGCCGCCGCGATGCGCATGACCGCCGCCGACCAGCTCGAGCTCGGGGTCATCGACGGCGTCATCGAGGAGCCGGGCGAGGGGGCGCACGCCGACCACGCCGCCACCGCTGCAGCCGTCAAGCGCGCCGTCCTCGCGTCGCTTGGCCGCGTCACCCGCCTCGAAACCGAGGCGCTGCTGATGACCCGCTATGCTCGTCTGCGCGGGATCGGGCTGATCCGCGAGACGGAGGTAGCCGGGCAGGAGCTGCCTCGCGAACCATCGCTGCGACGTCGAATCGGGCGCCTGCTGCATCTGCCCGGCGTCCCGCGACGGCCTCGCTGGAGCGAGATCTGGCCGAGCGGCGAGGACGCCGACACCAACGAGGAGGGCGCATGAGCGAGGCGGAGGATCCCCTCAAGCAGATCGAGCGCGCCGCGGCCGAGCTGGTACCGCAGCTCACCGAGCGGCTGGCCCAGCTTGGGCTGGGGGAGATCGAGGTGCGCCAGGGCGACCTGCGGGTGCGCGTGGCGCGGGCCGTCACCGCTTCGGCCGCGCAGACGAGCCCGAGGGCGGCCGCTCCCCTCCACGGCAGCCTGCCGGTCGAGCGGGTCGCCGTGGCTGCAGGCGGTCCGCCACCGAAAGGCGTCACCTCACCGGCGGTCGGCTTCTTCGTCTACGCCGATGGACTCGGGCCCGGCCTCCCGGTCGACAAGGGCGATGAGCTCGGCCACGTCGAAATGCTGGGGGTCCGGCATGACGTCCGGGCGCCGCGCCGCGGCACCGTTCGCAACCTCGT